>JBNJGX010000024.1:14332-17466 GCA_051748025.1 Bacteroidota bacterium | reverse complement strand
ATTACTTTATCATCAACTATATCCGGCGAAGGGAAAACTTTTGTGGCCATTAACCTTGCTGGTATACTGGCCATGGCAAATAAGAAAGTTGTATTACTTGACCTTGACCTGAGAAAACCCCGTTTACATAAATCTTTTGATTTTGATAACAATAAAGGAATCAGCACAATATTGATTAACAAACACACCATTGAAGATTGCATCCATAAAACAGAGATTGACAATCTTGAAGTCATACCATCAGGCCCTATCCCCCCTAATCCATCAGAACTCATCCTGACAAAAAAATACAACCAAATGATCGAAACACTCAAAAATAAGTATGATTATATTGTTATTGACACACCGCCTGTTGGCATTTTTACCGATGCCGTTCGTTCTTTTCAGGATTCAGATTATGTCTTTTACCTTTTAAGGGCTGACCATTCACCCCGTACATTTATTTCTTATATAAACAATTTGGCTGAAAATAAATCACTCAAGAACTTAAGCTTAATACTTAACGGGATGGAAGAAAGTGCCGGAAAATATGGATACGGCTTTGGTTATCATTATGGTTACCCTTACACTTACGCTCAAAACTATGGTTATAGGGAATATATTAAAACAAATGAAGATTCTGATCAGCCTGGTTCACCAATAACTTTAATCAAAAACCTTTTTAAAAGTAAAAAGAATAAATGATCTTCTCACATGAATTAATCCTGGTAATAACCTTAATATTGTCAATATTGTTGGGGTATGCCCTAAATTCTTTTCTCCTTAATCGCCCCATTAAGTTCTTACTAAAAAAAGCCAATAAATCTGCCATACGCTGGAGTAGTCAATCCAAACCTATATTTGGAGGCATTACTTTTTATAGCTTATTCCTTACCGGATTTCTCGTTTATATTTTACTCATTGACCAAACCATTGCTCTGAATTCTAATGGTTTTGCCTTATTTTTTATTGCAACCCTGGCTTTCTTTATGGGATTATTTGATGATATCATCAATACCCCGCCTGCCTTTAAATTTGTTATCCAGGTATTAATTGCCATCATATTAATATCATTTGGTGTATTTATTAAGATTTCTCCCCTTCCGGTTTTAAACTATGCCATCACTATCTTATGGGTAATTGGCATTATGAATTCAATCAATATGCTTGACAACATGGATTCCGTGACAAACCTTATATTCCTGAGTATTTTCGGTGGCGTGTTTTTTATAGCCATCTCACAAAAGGGGATTACAGGTTTTGTCCCGTTTATTTTAATGTTTGTGTTTGGTGGTTGCCTGAGTTTTCTTTATTTCAACTGGCATCCCTCAAAAATGTATATGGGCGATAATGGCAGCCAGTTTCTGGGGGCATTACTGGCATTCGCAGGTATTGTGTTTTTCTGGAATAGTATCCCGATTGAAGAAGCTTCATATGGCCTAAATTCAAAACAATTTATTGTGGTGCTTTTAGCGTTCATTATTCCAATTACCGACACCACCACTGTAACCATCAACAGATTAATCCGTGGGCAATCCCCTTTTGTCGGCGGACGCGATCACACGACGCATTACCTGTCTTATGCAGGGCTCACAGACAGGCAGGTAGCTACATTGCTTTTTTCAATCAATGGAATTTCGGTTGCAATGGCATGCTACATTATCGTTGGCATCCCTGAGTGGAATTCAATATGGTTTTGGTCGTTTTTTACATGGGCTTTTATTATCTTTGTAAGTTTATTCACATTGACAAAAATTGTAAAACAGAAATAAAAAATGACTAAAAACAAACGTTTTATCAATAATCTTCCAATATATCTTATAACCGTTTTTCTGGGCGGGTTTGTCATTATGCAATTGTTTCTCGGATCCAAAGAACAGTTGCCACCTCCGGGGGACAAGGTTATTATTGAAAAAACCAATTATGCGGTAAAACAACCTGAGATACCAGCACAACTGAATTTCGCCGGAGAAATTGTTCCCCTGAAACTGTTTGACGTCAAAGAAAGTCTGGACAGAGAACTCATTACAAATACTTATTTTCACTCCTCTACCATTCAGATACTAAAAAGGGCTGAACGATACTTCCCAATGATTGACAGTATCCTTAAAGCAAATGACATACCTGCGGATTTCAAGTATTTGTGTGTCATAGAAAGTAACCTCAGAAATGTTACTTCTCCCAAAGGCGCTAAGGGGTTTTGGCAGTTTTTGAAATCTACCGGCAGAGAACACGGCCTGGAAATTAATGCCTATGTTGATGAACGGTATAACCTTGAAAAATCCACAGAAGCAGCCTGTGAATATCTACAGGAATCTTATGATAAATTCGGTAGCTGGACACTCGCAGCCGCCGCATTTAATATGGGGAAATCCAAACTAAAACGCAGACTCGAAGAACAAAAAGTTAACAACTATTATGACATCTACCTGAACCGGGAAACGGCACGTTATGTTTATCGCGTTCTCGCCATGAAAACCATCATGCCAGATCATGAAGCATACGGTTTTCATATCGAAAAATCTGAAAAATATGCCCCTTTACCTGCCCAAACAATAATTGTTGATACAACCATAAATGACCTGGTTGAATTTGCCTTCCAGCAAGGGATTAATTATAAAATGCTCAAGGAATTCAACCCATGGCTCATTAATACCTACCTGACCAACAGCAGCGGAAAAGAATACAAAATACGGATCCCCTCTCCTGCCACACGAAAATGCAATACCATCGAAGAAGCTAATAATTGAGAATGGCTCTATTCTAATAAATGATTGATAGATTAAAAAAATGTGTGTTTAGAAATCACTGGATAAAGTTCAAAGTTCAAAAACCCAAGTTCAAAATATCTCCGGCATAACGAAACTTGCCCCTGCCCTTCCCTGCCCGTCCGGCAGGCGGGCGGCAGGCGGGCGGCGTTTTGAAACGAAGACAGAGTAAAGATGGATGGAAAAATATTTAGTGTTGATGAGTTTTTATCCAGGCCCCGGATGAAAAAATCGTAATTTCTCAATAACAACTTGGGAAAAGCTATTTTGAATAATAGAATAATAGAACAACGAATGAAGAATAACGAAGTAAAACCCCCGATGCGACTGTGTTTTCTTTTATTTCAAAATTCGTTCTTCAAATGTGATGCACAGCGATGTGCTGAG
>JBNJGX010000024.1:0-14232 GCA_051748025.1 Bacteroidota bacterium | reverse complement strand
CAACGAATGAAGAATAACGAAGTAAAACCCCCGATGCGACTGTGTTTTCTTTTATTTCAAAATTCGTTCTTCAAATGTGATGCACAGCGATGTGCTGAGTCCCGAATCAAGTCCCCGAAACAAGTTCGGGACAGGTCGGGACAGGCTATGCCGAAGTAAGCATGTCGAAGTGTTCAAATGTTCTATTGTTCAAATAATACCACCAACTATTGAGAACTTACAAAAAATCTTATGTGAAATTCTATGTGTCCTATCTGCCTATGTGGTTCAACCCTGATTCATATTATCACAATATTTCAAAGAACAAACATACGAGGCACACGAAAATGCAATACCATCGAAGAAGCTAATAATTGAGAATGGCTCTATTCTAATAAATGATTGATAGATTAATAAAATGTGTGTTTAGAAATCACTGGATAAAGTTCAAAGTTCAAAAACCCAAGTTCAAAATATCTCCGGCATAACGAAACTTGCCCCTGCCCGTCCCTGCCCGTCCGGCAGGCGGGCGGCGTTTTGAAACGAAGACAGAGTAAAGATGGATGGAAAAATATTTAGTGTTGATGAGTTTTTATCCAGGCCCCGGATGAAAAAATCGTAATTTCTCAATAACAACTTGGGAAAAGCTATTTTGAATAATAGAATAATAGAACAACGAATGAAGAATAACGAAGTAAAACCCCCGATGCGACTGTGTTTTCTTTTATTTCAAAATTCGTTCTTCAAATGTGATGCACAGCGATGTGCTGAGCCTGCCGAAGTAAGCATGTCGAAGTGTTCAAATGTTCTATTGTTCAAATAATACCACCAACTATTGAGAATTTACAAAAAATCTTATGTGAAATTCTATGTGTCCTATCTGCCTATGTGGTTCAACCCTGATTCATATTATCACAATATTTCAAAGAACAAACATACGAGGCAGATAGGACATAGATAACACATAGATTATAAATTTTCATAATTTTGTTTTTGGATTTTTGGATTTATTTTGAACTTTGAACTTGGGATTTTGAATTTTCTCACCGTGTTCAATCGTATAAATGTTAATTTTTTCAAATCAACCGAGATTTAGAATAAAGCGAGATTTTAAAAACAAAGGTATTTAATGAAAAACATGGAGACATATATTGATATACAGGGAGCCCGGGCACACAACCTGAAAGATATCTCCTGCCGGATACCACGAAACAACCTCATCGTTATTACAGGGATCAGCGGCAGCGGTAAATCATCCCTGGCTTTTGATACCCTTTATGCAGAAGGTCAGCGCCGTTACCTCGAAACATTTTCTGCATATGCCAGGCAATTTCTGGCAAAAATGGAACGTCCCGAAGTTGATAAAATTACAGGACTAAGTCCGGTAATATCCATCGAACAAAAAAGCACAAATAAAAATCCACGTTCTACCGTCGGCACCATTACAGAAATATATGATTTCCTCAGATTGCTTTTTGCACGTGCAGGTAAAGCCTATTCATGGAAAACCGGCGCCCCGATGATCCGCTATACCACCGACCAGATCAGGAAAATCATTACAAACGACTATGCAGGCAGGAAAATTATTTTGCTTAGCCCTTTGGTGCGGGGAAGAAAAGGACATTATCAAGAACTTTTTGAACGTATCAGGCAAAAAGGCTTTTTACAAATCAGGGTTGATGGCGAATTTATGGATATCACCCCGGGCATGAAACTTGATCGCTACAGAATCCATCATGTGGAAGTGGTTATTGATAAACTTAAGCTCAGCAATAAAACTCCCGCCCGCCTCAAAAAAAGCCTCAGCCTGGCATTGGATATGGGAAATGGCATTTGTCAGGTATATGACATTGACTACGATAAAAACAGATTTTTCAGCAAACATTTTATGTGCCCCGATACTGGCTTATCTTATGACGAACCCGCCCCGCATAATTTTTCATTCAATTCGCCTTATGGTGCTTGTCCTGAATGCAACGGGCTGGGTGAAGTCAGGGATTTCGACATTAACAAGATCATGCCTAACACAGCACTGAGTATAAGGCAAGGTGGCCTCAAACCACTCGGAAAATATAAAAATATGCTTTTGTTCTGGCAGCTTGAAGCCCTGCTTAGACGGTACAAAGCTGATTTGGATACACCAATTTCAAAATTGCCGGATAACGCCATTCAGGAAATTCTGTATGGCACAGAAAAACCACTTTCTTTGAGAAATACCCCACTGGGGACACGCTCTTCGTATGAGCTCCGTTTTGATGGAATCCTGAGCCTGTTAAAACAAAAAACAAAAGAAGAAAAACACCTGAAAACCAAAAACAAATGGAGCGAACAATTTATTCACTACAAAACCTGTCCTGAATGCAACGGCCAGCGTCTGAAAAAAGAATCCCTGCATTTTCTGATTCATGATAAAAACATCGCCGAACTTGCGAAAATGGATTTAACTGAACTTGTTGAGTGGTTTGAGGGGCTGGAAAAACACCTTGACAATAAACAATTACAGATTGCCCGTGAAATACTCAAGGAAATCCGGAGCCGCTTAACATTTCTTCTGGATGTCGGGCTGGAATACCTGGCCCTGAACCGGCCGGCAAAAAGCCTTTCCGGCGGAGAAGCCCAGCGTATCAGACTGGCTACACAAGTGGGGTCTCAGCTTGTAAATGTATTGTACATACTTGATGAACCCAGCATAGGATTACACCAGCGTGACAATCAGCGACTGATCAACACACTCAAAAACCTGCGTGATAAAATGAATTCTGTAATGGTCGTCGAACATGACCAGGCCATGATAGAATCAGCTGACTTTATTGTGGATATGGGGCCGGGTGCCGGAAACTTCGGCGGCAAAATCGTAGCTCAGGGAACACCTGATGATATTCGCAAAGCCACCGGATTAACAAGCGATTACCTTGCCGGCAGAAAAATAATCCCAATACCCGGAAAACGAAGAATTGGCAAAAAAAACAAGCTCACCATTAAAGGCTGCCATGGTAATAACCTGAAAAACATTGACGTGGAATTTCCACTGGGAAAACTGATATGTATTACCGGCGTTTCAGGCTCCGGAAAATCCAGCCTTATCGATGACACACTCTACCCTGCACTAAGCCAGCACTTTTATCAATCCACAAAAACGCCCCTGGGACATAAATCAATCGAAGGGTTAAACAATATCGACAAGGTAATTGAAGTCAACCAGGCGCCTTTAGGCAGAACGCCACGGTCAAATCCAATTACCTATACAGGCATTTTTACTGATATCCGGCATTTATTTGCCCAATTGCCTGAAAGCAAAATACGGGGATACCAAATGAGCCGTTTTTCATTCAATGTAAAAGGCGGGCGATGTGAAACATGCAAAGGTGCAGGTATGATGCCGGTTGAGATGAATTTTCTTCCGAATGTTTATGTTCAGTGTAAAGATTGTAACGGCAAACGCTACAACAAAGAAACCCTCCAGGTACGCTACCGGGGAAAATCAATCAACGACGTGCTGAACCTCACTGTAAACAGAGCCATTGAATTTTTTGATAACATTCCGAAATTACAGAAAAAACTCAAAGTTTTACAAGAAGTAGGCCTTGGCTATATCACACTGGGACAACCGTCCACGACTATATCCGGGGGTGAGTCACAAAGGGTAAAACTGGCAGCAGAACTCATCAAAAAGGACACCGGAAAAACCATGTATATACTTGATGAACCGACTACAGGGCTACATTTTGAAGATGTCAAGGTATTGATGGAAGTGCTTGGGAGACTTACAGACAAAGGGAATACAATTGTCATTATCGAACATAACCCGGATGTGATAAAACTGGCAGATCATATTATTGACCTGGGGCCGGAAGGTGGGAAAAAAGGCGGATATCTTCTGTGCTCAGGTGCTCCGGAAGATATCATTAACAACCAGGAATCCTATACGGCAAAGCTATTACAGGAAATTTTCAACCAAAATAAAAAAGCTGTCTATGAATAAAAAAATCGCATATTATGCATTGGGTTGTAAACTCAATTTTGCTGAAGCATCTGCCATAGCAGCAACTTTTAAACCAAAAGGCTATGACCTGACTACATTCAACAAGAAAGCCGATGTATATCTTATCAATACCTGCACCGTTACCGAAAAAGCCAACAGTAAAAGCCGCAATGCAATACAAAGGGCTATACGCAGAAATCCCGGTGCCATTATCATAGTTACAGGTTGTTACGCCCAGCTTAAATCAGAAGAACTGGCAAAAATTAAAGGTGTGGATTATATTATTGGCACCAGTAATAAAACAGAAATTGCCCGCATGATTGACACATTACAAAAACAAAACGCCCCCAATATCATACACACACCCATTCGAAAATCTGTAGATATGCTTCCTGCATGGTCATCAGGAGAACGCACAAGAAGTTTTTTAAAAATTCAGGATGGTTGTGATAATTTTTGCAGTTATTGTACCATACCTCTGGCAAGGGGAAAAAGCCGCAATCTCCCCATTTCAAATATAGTAACGCAGGCTGAAGAAATTGCCCGCAATGGTTTTAAAGAAATTATACTCACAGGTGTTAACATCGCAGATTTCGGAAAATCAACTGATGAACATTTTCTGGATTTACTGCAGGCACTTGGAAAGGTCAAAGGGATTGAGCGCTATCGCATTTCCAGCACTGAACCGGATTTATTACATGATGAGATTGTGGATTTTGTGCTGGATCACCCGCACTTTATGCCGCATTTTCACATCCCGCTACAAAGCGGGTCTGATGCAATGCTGAAAATAATGAACAGAAAATATGACACGGCTTTTTTTGCGGATAGAATCCATTACATAAAGCAAAAAAACAAGGATGCTTTTATCGGGGTTGATGTGATTGTTGGTGTATCCGGAGAAACAGATAAATATTTCAGGGAATCTTTACAATTTGCTGCATCACTGGATATTTCATTTTTACATGTTTTTACCTTTTCAGAAAGGCCCAACACAAAAATCCTTGACCGCAAACCTGTTGTTCCTGCTGCAGAAAAAAAATCACGAAGCAAAGCCATGCATCAACTCAGTGATAAAAAAATAAAAAGTTTTTATCACACCCAACTTGGCAACACACGGCCTGTTTTATTTGAATCTTCCATTCATAATAACCAGATTCATGGTTTTACAGATAATTATCTCAGGGTGGCTGTGCCTGAAAATAATAAACTCTTAAACCAAATAAAACATGTACATTTGGAAAAAATAAATAATAATGGTATATTTAGCAAATAAACATTGACCATATGAATTTAAAGTTATTATGTACACAAGTAATCCAGATTGCCGTAAAGACAGGCAAGTATATAAAACAACAACAACATAAAATAACCCTTGATAAAATTGAAAAAAAGGGGCTTAATGATTTTGTCACGGCTATGGACAAAGAATCTGAAAAAAGGCTTATCAATTTTATCAGGCCATTGATTAATGGTGCGGCTTTTATTGTTGAAGAGGATACTGTGAAAGAAACTGATGCCGAATACAGATGGATCATAGATCCTTTGGACGGCACAACAAATTACATCCATGGCATTTCACCCTATGCCATTTCAATTGCACTGCAGCACAAGGGGAAAACCATTATGGGCATCATCTATGAGGTCAGCCTTGATGAGATATTTTATGCTTATGACGGCCTTAAAGGAGCCTATCTGAATGACAGACTTATACAGGTTTCCCAGTTTTCAGAACACAAAGATGCCTTAATTGGCATAGGATTCCCTTATAATGATTTCAGCAACCTGGATCAATACATGAAGAGTCTGAATTATTTCATGCATCACTCACAGGGGATACGGCGACTTGGCAGCGCTGCCACAGATCTGGCATATACTGCTTGTGGCAGATTTGAGGCTTTTTATGAATACAGCCTTGAACCGTGGGATGTCACTGCCGGTGCATATCTTGTGCAAAAAGCCGGAGGCAGGGTATGTGATTTTAAAGGTAGCGATAACTATATCTTTGGCGGCGAAATCATTGCAACCAACAATAATTATTTTGATAAGTTTCTGGAAGTCATAAAAGCACACATAATTTAAAACAAAACATTGTGTTATATCGTTATTTTCACTGAAAGCAATTGACAAGCATTTATGAAACCTTATTTAATATTAATATGCATTATACTGGGGACAGCAGGTTTTTCCAAAGCAACTTCGCTGGAAGCATATTTTCATTATGCAGATTTTTATTCACCCGGGGGAACATACATTGAAACATACCTGAGCACCGTCGGCCGTACCGCTACATTTTCAAAAACAGACAATGGTTATCAGGCTAATATTGAAATAACCATGCTTTTTAAGCAAAACGACAGCATCAAAGAATTTAATAAATATGTTGTCAATAGCCCGGTGATAAAAGATTCAACCGATGCAAGACCAAATTTTGTGGATGTCCAGCGCATTCCCATTGAACAAGGCGTTTACAACCTTGAACTGATCATTAAGGATCTAAACAGACCAACAAATGTTTATACCATACGGGATACCATTGACATTACTTTTCCCGACAATCAACTTTGTTTTTCAGGCCTGCAACCTGTAGAATCAGTTTCAGAAACGGAAGAAGAAAATATCCTGACAAAAAACGGTGTGGATATGGTACCATATGTATCCAATTTTTATCCGGGGAACATCAATGAACTGACTTTCTATACAGAGATTTACAATGCTGATGATGCAATAGGAGAAGATTTTCTGATTCTATACTACATACGTAACATGGATGATGCTGACTCCATAAAAAAAATTGCCAGGCATAAACGCACTTCGGCAAAGCCAATCATCCCTCTTTTAGGGCGTCTCAATATAAAAACATTAAAAAGCGGTAATTATGAACTGGTAATTGAAGCACGCAATAAAAACAATGAATTACTTAAAGAAAGCACATACTTTTTTCAGCGCAGTAAGCCATTGGATTTTGCCAATCTTGAGCAATTAGAAGATTTCGAAATGAATCAGATTTTTTCCGGGAATGTTAACAATCATGACTCACTGCGCATTTTCATTAATTCACTCCGGCCAATAGCCAATGAACAAGAAAAAAAGTTCATTGACAAAAACCTGAAAGAACAGGAGCTGAAGTTTATGCAACGTTTTTTCTATACATTCTGGCATTCCCGCAATCCTGCAGATCCCGGCGGTGAATGGAGAACATATAAAAAACAAGTGGACATAACAGACAAATTGTTCGCCACGCGTATTAAACGTGGTTTTGAAACTGACCGCGGGCGTGTATATCTCAAATACGGACCACCCAATGATTCATTTAAAAGCGACCATGAACCAAGCGCTTACCCTTATGAGATTTGGTCATACTACAAAGCAAATGATCAGCGTAATAAAAAGTTTGTTTTTTACAATCCCAATATTGCCGGCGACGATTTTGAACTGTTACATTCTAATGTCAGGGGCGAGCTGCAAACTCCAAACTGGGAACGATACCTGAATAAACGCAACACTACCTTGTATGACCATGATCAGTTAGAAAGTGATAATCACTGGGGCAAACGGGCTAAAGAATACTGGGACAGTCATTGATAAATATGGAACCAAGAATTCTTAAAGCTGTTAACGCTGAATATTTATTTTTCCCGGAAGATGAGGAAACCACTTTATCCAACACAAAATTAACAACGGTGCATGTTGGTGCAAGGGCAGGCGATGCCAAACGGGTAATCATCAAACAACTCAATCCCGAATTACGGAAAATACAACATGCCCGTGTACATTTTCTGGTTCAGGCAAGTATCCAAATTCAACACCCGGGCGTTATCAAAACACTTGATCTGGCTAAAGACAAACACAGCTATTACATCATCCAGGAATTTGTTCATGGTACAGATATTAAAACACTTATCAAAACCAATCAGGCACAATCATCCCTGCTTATAAGTAAGCTCATGATTCCGGTACTTGATGCATTTGAAGTTGTTCACAACCACAACATCGTTCACCGCAACATCAAACCATCCAATATCCTGATCGCCTATAAGCCAAAAAGCGAAATGATAGACTGGCAAAATCCTGACGTGCGCCTCATTGATTTTGATAAAGCAAAAACAAACGACAATGTTCCTGTTTACCGTGGTGATGATAAAAGACACCCCTTTTCGCTGTTATACTCAGCACCTGAAATTGTCCTCAACTACGATGACTTGACAGATCATCGTGCCGACCTGTACAGCCTTGGATTGATAATGATGGAAATGTTTACAGGGAAACCTGTTATTTATGATGACAACCCTGCCAAAATTCTGGCAAAACAATTATCAGAAATACCACAGAGACCAAAAAAAATGTATCCCAGGTTTTATGACATACTGATGAAGGCCACTGCCAAAGCTAAAATTGAGGGCTCCCCATCCAAAATATCAGAATCGGTTATATCAGAAAAACTCAGGGAAGGCATCAGCTTAAGGTATAAAAATGCTGCCGCCATGAAATCAGATTTGATTGATTTTATTAAAGATCCCGGCCATGAACCACCAAGAAAGGGAATTAAAGGTTTGTTCACACACTGATAATATGTGTTTTGTGTTATGTTTTATCTTTTGTCCGGTTAATTTTGTGATCGCTAATAACTGCTTTCTTTTTATCAACAACAGGCAGATAATCAATGTATATCTGCGACATGGCCTTAAACATGTTTTTCCGTGCAGCCGGAAAACGATTTTCCATTTCATCCAGCATATGCCGGATTTTTACACGCCGCGTTTTATCTTCAAAGGGACAAGGTTGATTTTTCAATGGAAACTGCATGATACGGGCAAATTCCCTTGTCTCGGCATCTGTGTGGTATAGCAATGGCCTGATGATTTTAATGCGGCCATCAAACATAGGCAACATACCAGGCATAGAAGAAAATGTACCATGTGATAACATATTCAACATCATGGTTTCCAGTGCATCATCACGGTGGTGACCAAGCACAATCTTATTAAAACCCATGCTTTGGCCCAGTTCAAATAAAGTTTTACGCCGGTGCCAGGAACAATAAAAACAAGCAGTGGCTTTATCACTTTTTGAGAAATCAACAGACACATACTCAATATGCAAAGGCACGTTCAATTCATTACAATAATCCTTCAACCACATTACATCAGTTTTATAAGGTATCTCACCTATATCCACGAAAACTGCTGTCAATGCGTATTGCTTGTCAGAAAACTTTTTTCTGCCTGCCAGGGTTTTAAGCAAAGCAAGGCTGTCCTTCCCACCGGATACACCCAGCATCAATTTATCCCCGTCAGCAATCATGTTATGTTCTCGAATACAAGCGCCAGTAATGGCATAAAACCGCTGTAAAAATTGTTTGTCCTTTTTCCTCATACAGACAAAAATAATGAATACTTGCCCATGGTCAATATATTTTCACATTTAACCTGTGCAAATTTTTGTGAACATTTAAATCTTTAATTTGTTCATTTAATGAAGGTTATCATTAAATCGAAGAAAAAATATTTATTTGGATAATAAATAAAAATTGACGTTCTTGCACCTTGTTCATTGTGAAAGCTTATGAAACACAGACATAATTTACCGAAGTTTACATTTACGGCTTTACTGGAGCACAACAAACAGAAATATTCTCAGAATAAAGCCCTGGGGTTTGATAATGAACCGATGATGACTTATGCAGAAATGCATGAGCAAATTTCATTGGTACAGAAGAAACTTGCCGGCCTGGAAATTAAACCCGGTGATAAAGTGGCGTTGTTTTCTAGCAATTCCCCTAACTGGGCAGTTGCATATTTTGCTGTTGTCAGTATGGGAGCTGTTATTGTCCCCATGTTGCCTGACCTGCCCGATCAGGAAATCAAAAATATCCTGGAACACTCAGATGCCAAAGCGGTATTTGTGTCAAACAAACTGAAGAACAAACTTTATAAAGCCTGTGATCACCTGCCTTCATCTATCATACTGCTTGATGATTTCAGCCTGCCTGAAGGGGAACCAAAATCTGTTAACCCGACACTGCCTGATATCAATGAAGATGACCTGGCTGCCATCATTTACACATCAGGGGCTACAGGTAAATCCAAAGGGGTTATGCTGACTCATAAAAACCTTGTTATCAATACGATTCAAGGTGACAACGTACAGCCTGTGAATGACTCAGACCGTTTTTTATCGGTATTGCCTTTATCCCATGCTTATGAAAACACACTTGGCCTGTTGTTACCAGTTTTAAACGGGGCCAGTGTAACATATCTCACCAAACCACCTACCGCATCAGTCTTAATGCCTGCATTGAAACGTGTCAAACCAACCCTTATGCTTACCGTACCGATGATTATCGAAAAAGTGGTACGCAATAAGGTTTTTGCCAAATTTGAAAAAGGCGGTTTCATAACCGTTATGTACCAGTTTCTGCCTTTCCGTAAACTGGTTCACTATTTGGCCGGCAAAAAAATAAAAGCTGCTTTTGGCGGAAAATTGAAATTTTTTGGCATCGGAGGCGCCAGGCTTGATAAAAAAGTAGAACGTTTTCTGCTGGATGCAAAATTTCCTTATGCCATTGGCTATGGCCTTACAGAAACAGCACCATTATCTGCCGGCTGTGCGCCTGATAACACAAAATTACGTTCGATAGGACCGGCCGTAAAATGGGTTGAACTGAAAATCAGCAACGGAGAAGATGGCGGAAATCCAGGTGAAGTGCTTATTAAAGGACCAAATGTAATGAAAGGTTATTACAAAAATCCGGAATTAACCAAAGAAGTGTTTACAGCAGATGGTTACTTTCGTACCGGCGACCTTGGAGCTTTGAATGTAAAAGGCAGGTTATACATGAAAGGCCGTTCAAAAAATATGATTCTCGGCGCAAATGGTGAAAACATTTATCCTGAAGATATTGAATCCGTTATCAACAATTATGCACATGTAATAGAATCAGTGGTTATCGAACGAAAAGGCAAACTGGTGGCCCTTGTGCATTTTAACCGGCAGGAAATTGAAGAAAAAGTCAAACACATGCGTGAAGACATTAATGCACATGTTGAAAAGAAACTGGAAGAATTAACCTCAGACCTGCACGATTTTGTAAACTCAAGGGTAAATAAATATGCACGCCTGCAAGCCATTGTTGTGCAAAATTACGAGTTTGAAAAAACCGCCACCCACAAAATCAAACGGTTTAAGTATCAGTAGTGAAATACATGATAACCCTGTCATCAATTTTCATCTTTTATCCATTATCATAATTATACCTTGCAAAAAATAGTTAAATAAATTTGTCACGTAATTATAAACAATTATATTTATAGATTGTATATCTAATTACATATTGTTTAACTAATAAAATTTTTAATTATGTCAAATTACCATGAACCTGCTGAAGAACTCAGCAAACAAGCAAGGGATTTTTCAAGAGCCCTGAACAGTTTGAAAGAAGAAATTGAAGCTGTGGACTGGTATCACCAGCGTGTAGATGTTAGTGATGATGAAGAACTCAAAGAAATCATGGCACATAACCGTGATGAAGAAATTGAACATGCATGCATGGCCATTGAATGGCTGCGCAGAAATATGCCCGGCTGGGATGCAGAACTGCGTGAATGGTTGTTCAAAGAAGGCGACATTGCTCATCATGACCACGATGAACATGAAGAGTCAGAAAATGATGAAAGCGATTTAGGAATTGGTAAAATAAAATAAAAGAAAGGAAATAAAATTATGGATATTCTCAGAAAATCACTCGCTCCGATTTCTGAACAGGCATGGGAAGAAATCAACGAAGAAGCAAAAGACGTTTTAATGGCTGCCTTATCGGCACGAAAAGTAGTAGGTGTTGAAGGCCCTAAAGGTATTGATACCGCTTCAGTAAGTATAGGAGAGCTGGATGTACCAGCTAACCAAAAAAAATCAGATGTACAATACGGTATTCACAAAACCCTGCCGCTGATGGAAGTGCGTATGCCTTTTTCCCTTAATATCTGGGAACTGGATAACCTTACACGCGGTTCTGAAACCATTGATGTTGATAACCTTATAGATGCGGCTAAAAAACTTGCAGATTTTGAAGAAAATGTAATTTATAACGGATTCAGCAAAGCTGGTATTACCGGCCTGCTTAAAGCCAGTGAACATCCAAAAATGAGCATGGGTAATAATGTTGACGGGCTGATGGATGTTATAACCAAAGCCATGATCACATTCAAATCTGAAGGCATAGAAGGTGATTTTAACCTTGTTGTCAGTAATGACCTCTATACAAAGATCAATGCTCAAAGTAAAGGTTATCCGCTCAGAAGACATATCCTTGAAACCATCGGTGGAAAAATTATTCCTGCTGATAAAATAAATGGCGCTGTTCTTCTGGCAGACGATGATGATGCTTTTAAAATGACCCTTGGCCAGGATATTGCCATTGGTTATGAAGCACATGATCAGAAAAACGTACAACTGTATTTTACTGAGTCATTTACCTTCCGGGTCATTGATCCGGCAGCAGTTATTGTTATTGAATAAAACACATTTTATGTTTTATTTTTTAGCGGCCTGTTAAAATCAGGCCGTTTTTATTTAAAATAAGACTATAACAATTTAATATAATTTTTTTTACTAATCAGCAGCTTTAATAAACAAATATGCCACACCTGTCTGACGCCTGCCTGCAGGGCAGTCAGGGATTGTACAAAATCTGAATATTATCAGTCTTCGCTACGCCTGACAAGTCTTGTTTTTTGGTGCTTTAAATTTAAACAACGTTGGTAAGGGTTTCTTCTTAAGCGCCTAATGTTGCCAACAGTAAACCATTAATCTTACAACATTAATTGTAATCCGGCAGACTGTGTTATCTTTGCGCTGCAATGCAGGATTTACGATCAAATATCCCCCGCCTGTACCTCATCAAAATAGCCAAATGGTTTATGATGACCATGCCTATTATTGTGTTGTTTTATCAGGCCAACGGGTTGGGTATGCGTGAAGTTTTACTGCTGCAGGCCGTATATTCCATCGCTATTGTCATTCTTGAAATCCCTTCAGGTTATGCAGCCGACACGTGGGGCAGGAAAACCACACTGATCATCGGGGCAATCCTTGGCAGCCTGGGTTTTGTGGTATATAGTTTTTCTTACGGATTCTGGGGATTCCTGGTTGCCGAGCTTGTCCTGGGCATTGGTCAGAGTTTTATTTCGGGGTCGGATTCAGCGATGCTTTACGATACTTTATTAAGTCAAAACAAACAACACACATACCTTAAATATGAAGGCCGGGTATTGTCCCTCGGTAATTTTGCAGAAACCCTGGCAGCACTGGCAGGTGGGGCACTGGCTGAAATAAGCCTGCGCTTGCCTTTCCAGGTTCAGATTGCGGTGGCAGCCATAGCCATCCCTGCAGCCCTTACACTGAAAGAACCTCCCCGACACAGGGATTTACAAAAAGGAACCCTGAAAAAAATTCTGCGTATTGTAAAACATTCCCTCATACGAAACAAGGTGCTCAGGTACAACATTTTATTTTCATCAATTGCCGGTTGCGCTACACTCACCATGGCATGGTTTATTCAGCCGTATATGGATACCATCCTGGGATTTTCCAAAACTCAGATCGGGATTACCTGGGCCGTTCTAAACCTTACCGTAGGCCTTACCAGCCTGGTAGCATACCGCATTGAAAACCGGCTTGGTGATAAAAGAACCATATTCGGGATCATGTTTTTCATCGGACTTGGCTATGTTTCGCTTGCCCTTTTCAACACCTTATGGGTGATGCCTTTTCTGTTGGTGTTTTATTTCACACGTGGCGTCGCAACTCCGGTCCTCAAAGATTATATCAACCGCCTGACCAAATCAGATCAACGTGCCACCGTGCTTTCTGTGAGAAATTTTGTCATCCGCATTTTATTTTCTGTCACCGGCCCTTTTCTGGGCTGGTATGCAGATTTATATGATTTGCAATCCGCACTGCTGTTATCCGGTGTGCTTTTCTTTGTTTTCGGTACCGGCAGTGCCATTATCTATTTATACTGGTACAGAACAAAAAAGCAGGAAATCTGATTTTGTTTTTTTTCAGGGCAGCAGGAAAACCTTAACCATTCATAAAAATGGTCTCTGCCTGCGGCCTTTATCTGTGTTCCGGTACAGCGGCTGTTGCTATCCGCCCAAACAGGATTTTCCGCTGGTCAATCTGTTGTGCTGGCAAACAGCTCGCTGTACCAAAACACAGGATACCGGCCTCCCTGCCCGTCCGGCAGGCGGGCGTCAGGCTGCAAAAATTAA
>JBNJGX010000023.1:0-17935 GCA_051748025.1 Bacteroidota bacterium | reverse complement strand
AAATTTTATAAAGAGTTATATGAGAGTTAAAATTGGTTAATATAAGAACGGTTTCTTTCGAACGGATGCGTTTAATAGGGGTTAGGGGTTAGCTGTTAGGTTTAAGATTTTTCATGACCTAAAACCTAACCCCTAACCCCTAAATCCTAACCCCTAAAACCTCTAATTTCGGGAGCATCATAAGCAACCGATTTTAATCGTTATTAACCGTTATTTACAGAAACCTTTATAACTTATTGTTTAATGCGCGGAATTTAATATTTTTACCCGCAGAGATAAAAAGGAAAGATGAAAAAGTTTTTAAGGTTTATACGCAGCCGGTTATTTTTATTTAATTTTTCACTTGCTTTGCTGATAATCGCAGTGTTGATAGTGGGTGTAAATGTTTTCTTACGTATTTATACAAGCCATGGAGAAGCTATGACGGTCCCTGATTTTGTGGGGTTACATAAAGCCGAAGTAAAAGATATTTGTCAGCAGAAAAACCTGGAATTTGAGATCATGGATTCAATATATGCTGACAATGTTGAATTAGGTGCCATAGCGGATCAGCATCCACATCCGGGATCTAAAGTAAAATCCGGGCGTACGATATACCTTATAAAAAATGCAGAACAACCGGAGATGGTTCCATTGCCTGATGTGCTTGATGTTTCATTCAGGCAGGCCAGATCTGTACTGAAAGCCTATGGTTTGCACCCGGGCCGGCTTGAATACATTCCAGATATTGGTAAAAATGTGGTATTGCGGATGAAGGTGGACGGGGACATTGTAAAACCCGGCAAAGAAATTTTAAAAGGAGATACTGTGGACATTGTGCTTGGCCAGGGATTGAGTGATGATAAAACGTATGTGCCCAATGTTGAAGGGCTCACTTTGGATGCTGCAACCACAGTTTTGAATGACAGGTTTTTAAATGTCGGCGCTGTTTTATATGATGAAACAGTTAAAACTGAAAAAGATTCACTTAAATCCAAAATATTTAAGCAGTATCCCCCGTTTAATACAGTAAATCATGTGAATCTCGGCACGTTTGTGGATGTCTGGCTAAGCAAAGACAGCACCAAAATACCGGAATATGTACCGGATTCTGTCTTGTTTGATTTATTACAAACGGATACATTACCGCCGGACTCACTAAAGAATACATTTGAATATGAGGAGGAAAATAACGACTAGTGTTTTTTTGTTATTGCTGTTTACGGTTTTGTCTTATGGCCAGGAGCAACTAATTGGTCTTGAAGGCAATCCGGTATTGAGGCAATACATAAAAAAATACCCGGACAAGGTAAAATCATCTGAACGATCCGCTGACACAATAGAGTTACCTTTTTTTGATGATTTTGCCGTGTTAACGGTTTTTCCCAATCAGGATAAGTGGTTAGACAAAGACGCTTTTATTAATAATCAGTGGGCAGAAAATCCCATGTCTTATGGGGTAGCTAGTATGGATATTGCTGATTCACTTGGAAATATCCGGGCATTGTCTTCAGGGGGGGAGGTTTCGGATTACCTGACATCTTTACCTATAAACCTGGAATACAACCCTTCCGATTCGATTTATCTGAGTTTTGCCTATCAGGCGGGTGGGCGTGCACTCGGTCCGGAAGAACAGGATTCACTTGTGCTTGAATTTACAACCCCCGATACTACCTGGATTCATCAATGGTCTGTTCCCGGTGGTTATACTGACTCCGTTTTTAATTATATGCTAGTTCCCATAAAAGAAGAGTATCTGTTGAAAAAAGGCTTTCAGTTCCGGTTTAAGAATTACGGTTCTACAGTGGCCAATTCACCGGAACCTTCATTTAATACCAACAATGATATCTGGAACCTCGATTATATCTGGATAGATACAGCCCGAACAGCCAATGATACATTAATTGAAGATGTGGCCTTTACACAAAATTTTCAGTCATTGATCAAAGGATATTCAGCAGTGCCATGGAAACATTTTGTGCCACAGGATTCTCTGTTGATGGACGATTCAATTACTTTTCAGTATCGTAACAACGGAGAGACAGAGGTGCAGGTTGACAGACAGTTTTTTATTTCAGATTTGTGGGGCGATGGCCCGTCATTATCAGTTACAAATGACAATGAAAATATTTATGCCGAGGAATTTATCAGTTATACAAAGCCTTTTGACTATACTTTTGAATCTGATCTTGAGGATTCCACCTGGTTTGAAGTGAAAGGCGTATTAAAAACTGATACTGTTTCTGACAGACACATGTTCAGATGGAATGACACCATTTATTACCATCAAAAATTTGAAAAATATTATGCTTACGATGACGGTTTGCCCGAATCCGGTTATGGTATAGGGGGAGTAGGTACGCATTCGGCTGCTCTTGCATATCGTTTCGGGACATTGCAGGGTGACACATTACGTGGTGTGTATATGTATTTTAATAAGGTGTTGAATGATGAAAATCAACAATATTTTTACCTTACAGTATGGGATGATAACGAGGATGGCTTACCAGGGGATACATTGCGCCGGCAGATAGGTGTAAGGCCTGAGCATATCGACAGCTTATACACCTATAATTATTATGCACTTGATACACCGGTATATATTGCTGATACTTTTCATATAGGCTGGATCAAAACAACAGATGATATGTTGAATGTTGGGTTTGATCATAACAGGGATGCCAGTCAAAATTTGCATATTAACATGTTCGGATACTGGGAGACTTCCAGCTATGAAGGTGCTTTGATGATAAGGCCTGTTTTCAGCGAACATGATGTTAAATTGGGGTATGATTCACCAGATAATGATGATTTGTCAATTAAGGAATTTCAGTTATATCCCAATCCGGCTGATGCAATTGTTTATGTTAATGGCGACGATGCGTATGATGAATACGAGATAATATCATCTGATGGGCGAAAACTTCAGCGTGGCATGAGGCAATCCAAAATACGGGTATCAGATTTGCAAAATGGATTTTATATTGTCTTATTTTACAAAGATGAGCGCTTAATTTCACGCCAAAAATTGCTTATAAGACATTAATTCATATTGCCGGATGACAAATATTCAGGATTTCCATGAGCATAAATCAGAAGACAAGGACTTGTTTGAGCATTATCAATTTACAGCATCTCCGGGATTAAAGATTAAACGTTTGGATAAATTCCTGGTGGATAAAATGGAAAACACATCGCGCAGTAAAATTCAAGCTGCTGCTGATGCAGGCAATATTTTTGTCAATGATGTCCCGCAAAAGCGTAATTACAAAGTTAAACCCGGAGATGTTATAAGTATCCGCCTGGATTATCCGCGCCGGCACTTAACGTTAATCCCTGAGGATATTCCCCTGGATGTGGTTTATGAAGATAATCATCTGATAGTGGTAAATAAACCTGTCGGCATGGTGGTGCATCCTGGATATGGAAATTATACAGGCACATTAATGAATGCTTTGATGTACCGTTTTAAAGATATCCCGATGTTTCAGACTGAGGATGCACGGCCGGGACTTGTACACAGAATTGATAAAAACACCAGTGGTTTATTGGTGGTAGCAAAGACAGAGCATGCTTTACAACATTTGTCAAACCAGTTTTATGAGAAAACATCAAGCAGGGTTTATAATGCTTTGGTATGGGGTGTGCCATCACCAACTGAAGGCACCATTAAAGGTCATATCGGACGCAGTTTGAAAAACCGTAAGGTGATGCAGGTATTTCCGGATGGAGCGTATGGTAAACCTGCAGTGACACATTACCGTGTGATTGAAGACCTGGGATATGTAAGCCTTGTAGAATGCCGGCTTGAAACGGGCAGGACTCACCAGATAAGGGTCCATTTTAAACACATCAAACATCCTTTGTTTAATGATTTTGAATATGGTGGGGATAAAGTATTACGTGGGACAGTGTTCACCAAATATAAACAATTTGTGAACAATTGTTTTAAGATGCTTCCCGGACAGGTGTTGCATGCCAGAACACTGGGTTTTGAACATCCTGATACAGGGAGATGGCTGGAGTTTGATTCAGAACCGGATGAAGTGATGCAAAGCCTCATTAATAAATGGCGTGATTATATTGCGTACCGGGATAGGTAATTATTTTTCAGGCTCATTATCCATATGAGGCGGACATGGTCCTGGTCCGCTGCCGTGTTTGTCTCCTTTATAATTGCGGTATTTTTTAAGCAGGTGTCTTTTAAATTCTTTATTGTAATGATAAAATAACGCCACTTTTTTGATGGGCAGTACTTTTTTAAATTTCTGATGATAGGACTTTTGTATGCTGGCTTTATCAGTTTGGAGTTGTACAAGTTCATCAATTTTATTTTCAACTTCCTTACCTGTTAAATCTGAATTTTCAGGGTTAAGCTTCCTGATGACTGCCCTTTGTGCCAGGGCATTTTCTTCAATTTCATCCTGATATTCATTATACACAGGCCAGAATTTTTGAGCTTCCATCACCGTGAGGTCAAGGTTTTGTGTCAGGTATGAAACTTTTTCAGCCTCCATGGCTTCATGTCTGCAATGCTTTTGTGCCAGGCCGTTGACAGGCACCAGAAACAAAATAGCTATACCAATGATCCAATGTTTATTCATGACAATTTGTTTTTATTCGTAAAGTAAATATTCTACATCTTCTTCCAACAGATAATCTGCAATCATTTCTTCGTTGATATTATTTTCGGATGTTGTATCCCTGACAGCGATTAATTCTTCATAGATCATGTCATCGCTGATAAATTCATATTCATAATATAAACTTTCATTTTCAGTTATTTGTTCAGTTTTTTCCTGATTTTGAAAATCACTGCTTAGTTTATCAACACCAAATTTAAACAAAAATGCAAGGGCAACAAAAAAAGCAATGAAATAGAAATATGGTTTCAAAGCCTGCAATAAATTGGCTGGTTGTCTTTCTTTATTTGCATTAATGCGATCCTGCAGTTTTTCAGGAAATTCATTAAAATACCCTTCGGGTGTTTTAAAGGGATTTCTTTTTGGTATGTCGTCAATACGTTTCATTTTTTCTTCGTTTATAATACTGCCTTACATATATTAAGATGCAGAAAGCAGGCCATGGTTTAACCTATGTTTTATTTATATGATTTTCAATTTTTTTTACAGCGTGATAATATGATGCTTTGAGTGCACCGACACTGGTTTTGAGAATGTCAGCGATATCTTCATATTTCATATTGTCATAATATTTCATATTGAACACCAGTCTTTGTTTTTGGGGCAGTTTTAAAAGGGCTTCCTGCAGTGATTTTTGTGCTTCATCGCCATCAAAATAAGCATCAGACTGGATATTCTGGTTTAATTTATCTTCATATGAAACAGCGGAAAAAACATGTTTGCGTTTTTGTTTTCTGAGAAAATTCAGGGCTTCATTGACTGCAATCCGGTACATCCATGAAAAGAGGCTGGAATCTTCTCTGAAATCATTAAGGTTTTGATAAATTTTAATGAAACTCTCCTGGAGGATATCATCGGTATCTTCGTGGATGATAAGGATTTTACGTATGGTGTGGTACAGCCTTTCCTGGTATTTTATGACAAGAAAATGAAAAGCATAGTCCGGGTTGCCATGCCTGAATTTATCTAAGATTTCCTTATCGGTAAGTTGTTCGGCCATTAATGCTTATTTGCGTGCCATTGCCCGTTCTGATGCTTCCACTATGTTTGTTGTATCCAGTCCGTATTTTTTCAGCAGTTCGTCGGGTTTACCGCTTTCGCCGAAACTGTCATTGACAGCTACCATTTCCATTGGCCGGGGCAGGTTAAGCCCGAGCACCTGGGCTATAGCATCACCCAACCCGCCGTTCATCAGATGTTCTTCAGCTACTACAACAGCACCTGTTTTTTTCGCTGATTGTAAGATGGCATTTTTATCCAAAGGTTTAATGGTGTGGATGTTTATCAGGTCAACAGAGAGATTTTTTTGTTCAAGTATCCTGGCTGCTTCAATGGCTTTCCATACCAAGTGTCCTGTGGCGATGATTGTAATATCATTGCCTTCATTAATTTGTACGGCTTTCCCGGGAATAAATTTTTGATTCTCAGGTGTAAAGTTAGGTACTTTTGGCCGTCCGAATCTTAGGTAAACAGGTCCCTGATAATCAGCAATTGCAATGGTGGCAGCTTTGGTTTGGTTGTAATCGCAGGTGTTGATAACCATCATGTTTGGTAACATTCTCATGAGGCCAATGTCTTCCATGATCTGGTGTGTAGCCCCGTCTTCACCAAGTGTAATTCCGGCATGTGACGCACATATTTTTACATTTTTCTCAGAATAAGCAATGCTCTGGCGTACCTGGTCATAAACCCGTCCGGTGGAAAAATTGGCAAATGTTCCTGTATAAGGAATTTTACCACCTGTTGTCAGCCCTGCTGCAACGCCCATCATGTTGGCTTCTGCTATGCCGGTTTGATAGAAACGTTCGGGAAAATTTTCTGCAAATGTATTCATTTTAAGGGAGCCGGTTAGGTCAGCACACAAGGCTACCACATTATTGTTTTTTTCACCAAGTTCTGCCAGGCCTGCACCAAAACCTGACCGTGTATCTTTTACATTTTGTATTTCAATATTTTTCATACAATTAATCTGTTTTTATAATAAGGGTTTTACCCGGTTTTATTGTAAAACTGTTTTCCACGCTGTTGCGGGTTTTTTTATCTTTGGCATAGCGGTAAACAAGTTTGTATGTCCCCGGTTGAAGCAGCATTTGTGCATTCTTGTTATAGGGGTCCAGTCTGTGAACTTGTGTTTGCTTGTCTCCTTCTTCGTGTAATATTGAACCGATGGGGTGATGCTTGAACTCAATCTTAAGTGTGCCCGGTTGTGGTATTATCACTTCATTGATTTCGCTTTGTGTGATTTCAATACCGGAAATGTTAATACGGGGGTTTGTTAATATTTCAAGATCATATTTACCTGTAATGTATTTTTCAAGGCTGTTTGTGTTTTGTACATGAAGCGTTTTCATTTCTCCGGCTTTGCGTATAATGCACGGAATATTTACGGTATCAATATTTTTTCCGGAGGTTTTGATTTCCATAAATCCCTGAGGTGCCGGAAGCTCAATGATGTTATGTATGCCAGGTTCAAGAACAATACTGTCTTTTCTCACAGGTGGTATGGTATGAACTTCGAGATCATATTTGGTCATAATATCGAGCAAAACCGTATCGGGTTGACCTTGTTCATTGATGGTATGGACATAATTGTATCTTAAAGCACCCGATAATTCATCATAAAAACTCATGGCCACATTTGTTTCATTGGGTTTTCCTTCGGTATCAAGCAGGTTGACCTGTGCGCTGGTAAAATTCATCACCTGATCCACGATGGCATTTAATGCATGGCGGAATTGTTTTGAGTTGTTGGCATCGAAATAGAATCCGACGCAATCAAACACATCTTTGAATTCTACATCCAGCCCCACACCGATGATAAATGGTTTGAGTATAACACCTTTTTCCTGCAAAGCCAGTGATACAGCACATGGGTCACCCTCACATGCTTCTACACCGTCTGTGATAAGGATGATGATATTGCGAGCGGATTTATCCCCCGGGAAATCATAAGACCCTTCTTCGAGTGAGCGGGCAATGGGGGTTGTGCCTCTTGCTACAAGATTTTCCAGGGTAAACTTAATTTTTTCAATGTTGTCTTTTTCGAAAGGCACTTCCAGTTTTGTGTCGCTGCAGTCTTGTGGTGGCACTTGTTTTTGGTGGCCATATACCCTGAGGGCAACTTCAACATCATCTAATAAACGTAATGAATCCAGCATTTCGGAGAGCAAATTGCGGGCGATATCAATTTTACGCCTTCCATCCCACCTGCCGAGCATGCTTTGTGAAGAATCAAAAATAATGAGTATGCGTGTGAGTGGTTTCTTTGATTCAGAGCTTTTGGTAACTTTGGTTGTATCTGTTGTGATGTCCGCCTGTTTATATTTTTCCGGCAAGTCGTCGGCAGGTTGGTTGCCGGTTGTTGTGTCAACCTGTGAATAGCCGGTTGCCGTGAACATCAGGATACCTAAAAGTAATATGTTGATTCTTTGTATCATCAATAATCGCCTGTTGTTTCTTCAAGTTGTGCCAGGGCTTTTTCCAGTTCTTCATCATTGGGCGCTTTTCCATGCCATGCATGTGTCCCCGTCATGAAATCCACGCCATAGCCCATTTCTGTTTTGAGCAGGATCATTACCGGTTTTGATTTGCCGGTGTGTTTTTTTGCTTCATTCAGTATGTTAAGCACAGATTCCATATCATTGCCTTTTTCACACACCATCACATCCCAACCAAAACTTTCAAATTTGGCTTTCAGGTTGCCCAATGGCATTATTTCATCTACAGGACCATCAATTTGCTTGCCATTATAATCAATGGTGGCAATTAAATTGTCAATTTTGTGTCCGGCACAAAACATAGCTGCCTCCCAGTTTTGGCCTTCTTGCATTTCTCCATCGCCATGGAGGGAGTAAACAATGGCGTCATTCTGGTTAATTCTTTTAGCCAGTGCAGCACCTGCTGCTACAGACAATCCCTGGCCGAGTGATCCGGATGCCACACGTACCCCGGGTAGTTTTTCTTCCGTGGCAGGATGTCCCTGCAGGCGGGAATTGATTTGCCTGAATGTTTTGAGTTCATTGATGTCAAAATATCCGCTGCGAGCCAGTACGGAATACCAGGCTGGTGAAATATGTCCGTTGGAAAGAAAAAAGAGGTCTTCTTCTTTTTCTTCAATGGTAAAATCCTCAGGGTTGTGCTTCAGGACAGAGAAATACAAACTGACAAGGTACTCAGTACATCCGAGGCTGCCACCCGGATGTCCTGATGACTGAGCATGTGTCATTCTTACAATATCCCGTCTTACCTGGGATGCAATTTGTTCTAATTTTTTGATACTATTCATAGGAAAATGTCTAAATCAATATTGGCACAAAATTAACAGAATATCCTGAAATTTAAACCGGATGGTTTAAATTGCAGTTTGGTTTTTGAATGGATTGAACCCGAATTATGCATAAATTTTATTTTTGCTTGCCGCAAGTGTGTTGTGTAACAGCGATACAATTGTCATCGGACCGATACCTCCCGGAACCGGCGTAATGTATGAACATTTTGGAGCAACGTTTTCGAAATCTACATCTCCAAGCAATTGCCAGCCGCTTTTGGTTTTGTCACTTTTTACACGTGTAATGCCAACATCAATCACAACAGCACCTTCTTTTATCATGTCAGAATTTACGTATTTAGCTTTGCCTAAAGCTACTATCAGGATATCTGCCTGAGCTGTGATGGATTTTAGGTTTTGTGTGCGACTATGGCATAAACTTACTGTGGCATTACCAGGTGTGGATTTTTGCCCCAAAAGTATGCTTATGGGTCGTCCAACAATATTACTCCGTCCCAATACCACCACATGTTTGCCTTCGGTTTCGATCTGGTATCGTTCCAGAAGTGTGAGGATCCCATAGGGTGTTGCTGATATGTATGCGGGCATTCCCAGTGTCATACGGCCAATATTAATGGGATGAAAACCATCAATATCCTTCTCCGGTTTGATTGCTTCCACAATCTTTTGCTCATCAATATGGTCGGGTAGGGGCAATTGAACAATAAAACCATCAATATTAGAATCATCGTTGAGTTTTTCTACTTCTTCGAGCAATGATTTTTCGCTGATGTCCTGTTCAAACCTTAAGATGCTGGATTTGATACCTGTATATTCACATGCTTTTTCTTTGTGACGTACATAAGTTTCAGAAGCTCCGTCATGGCCGACGAGAATAGCTGCCAAATGTGGTATTTTACCTCCTTCTGCCTTAATTGTTTCAATTTTTTGTTTTATTTCTTCTTTAATCTGATTGGATAATGCTTTGCCATCAATTTTTTTCATAATACCAATATTTATTTTGTTTACAAATATAATGAGTCTGCTACAAAAAAATGTCAATAAGAAAAAAATTACCGGAGATTGTATTTTAGAGTATTTAGAAAAAGGGCAGGTACGGCAAAACAGCTATAATGACGACTGATGAATTGCATAATAGATAATAACCGGAATAAATACAGTGATTTTTGGCAAAGTTTGACAAGTTTATATCTTTGCCGTTGAATTTAGTTACGCATAAATCCGAAAGATGCTCCCCGTTTTGTTTTGGGCAAATTTCAGTGATTATGCCATTTTAGTATGACAAACCACTGATTATGAGTAAGAAGAAAAAACGAGGTCAGGGGCTGATGAACAGGTTCCTGAATGGTGTGGAAAAAGTTGGAAATGCGCTTCCCCATCCTGCGACTTTATTTGCCCTTTTGGCTGTTTTAGCCTTGCTGTTGTCATTTATCGGAAGCTTGCTTGGCTGGCATTCTATACATCCGTCAACAGGTGAAGAAATACCCGTTATCAATCTACTTTCAAAATCTGGATTGGACCAGATTATTACAAAAATGGTCGTAAACTTTACCGATTTTGCGCCTCTTGGTATCGTACTGGTGGCCATGCTTGGAATTGGTATTGCCGAACGTTCGGGGTTGTTATCTGCCCTTATTCGTATGCTGGTCTTAAAATCACCTGCCCGTATTTTGACTTTTGTCATTGTATTTGCAGGTATTATGTCAAACCTCGCAAGCAGTGTAGGGTATGTATTGCTTGTGCCGCTAGCCGGTTCAATTTTCCTGGCATTAAAGCGTCATCCGATTGTTGGGATGTCAGCGGCTTTTGCAGGCGTTTCCGGGGGATATTCAGCCAACCTCGTACTCGGCACTATTGACCCTTTGCTGGCCGGTTTAAGTACAGAAGGTGCCAGGATAATCGACCCTGCCTATAATGTGAATCCCACTGCCAATTATTATTTGATGATAGCTTCAACCTTTCTGATTGCTTTTCTTGGGACATGGGTAACTGAAAAATTTGTTGCCCCCAGGTTTAAGGAATACAAGGGGGATGTGGAACCTGAAGAAATGGAAAGACTCGGTGCAGAGGAAAAACGTGGTCTCCGCTGGAGTGTGATTACCCTGGTCATGTGGCTTGTTATTTTTGTTATCGGCCTGGTGCCTGCCAATGGATTCTTGCGGGGTGAAGGAGGTGGCCTGTTAAATTCTCCATTTCTTGATGGTATTGTAGCTTTATTGTTTTTGGTTGCCGGGACAATGGGGCTGGCTTATGGTGTGGCTGTCGGTAAATTTAAAAATGACAGTGATGTTGTTAGCAGTATGTCTGATAGCATCAAAACATTGTCTTTTTATATTGTGTTGGTGTTTTTTGCGGCTCAGTTTGTTGCCTATTTTAAATGGAGTAATATGGGGATTGTTTTTGCTATTGAAGGAGCCGAAGCACTTATGCAAGCAAACCTTGGGTTAATACCTACCATGATTTTATTTATTATTTTTGCAGGTGCCATCAATATGATCATGGGTAGTGCATCAGCAAAATGGGCAATTATGGCCCCGATTTTTATTCCCATCTTTATGATTCTTGGTTACTCGCCTGAATTGTCACAGGCGGTGTATCGTATTGGTGATTCGGTTACCAATGTCATATCTCCCATGATGAGCTTTTTTGCGTTGATCATTGCCTTTTTTCAAAAATATGAGCCTAAAACCGGGATTGGTACCGTTACATCGGCCATGTTGCCATATTCCATATTCTTTTTCCTCGGTTGGTCTGTTTTGTTAATTATCTGGGTGTTGTTGGATTTACCACTAGGCCCTGGTGCAGGCTTGCATTATGAAATGGTGACGGGCTGAATAAATTAGCTTATATCCCCAAAAACCAGGTGGCTATAGAGAAGTAAATAACAACACCTATAATGTCAGCCAGTGATGTGATCAGGGGAGCACTTGCAGATGCCGGATCTTTGTTGAATTTAGTAAATAAAAATGGCAGCAGCATACCTAACAGGCTCCCTGTTATGACAGTAAGCACCATAGTAAGGGCTACAATAAAAATGATTTCAGGCGCCCTGAAGCTTGCAATCAGGCTTACCCCGGCAGCCATGGTAACGCCAAGCAGTAATGAAACAAAAAATTCTTTACCAAGGAGCTTCAACCAGTCTTTGTTTTTTACATCACCGAGGGCTATTGACCGTATCATCAATGTGGCCGACTGAGAACCTGCATTACCACTACTGGCAATCAACAACGGCAGAAAAAACAAAAGGGATACCATTGATTGGATGGTATCTTCAAAATGGGCAATGGCGGCGCCGGAAAAAACGTTCATGAACACCAATATGGAAAGCCAGAATATGCGCTTTTTATATAAGAGGGGGATCTTTGCTTTCAGGGGATTTATAATGGCATCCTGAAATGAACCAAATTTATGAAAGTCTTCGGTTGTTTCTTCTTCAGCGATATCCATAACATCATCAAAAGTTACAATGCCAAGCAATAACCCTGCTGTGTCAATAACCGGAAGTGCAACCCTGTCTTCATCCTTGAATACGCGAATTGCCAATTCCTGATCATCAAATGCATTTAGATAGACAAAGCGGTAGTCCATAAGGTCGGCTATTTTTTGTTCGGGCTTTGCCAGTATGATTTCCCGTATCCTAAGGTCATCAATAAGTTTCCAGTTTTCATCCACAACATATATCACATTCAGTGTTTCCGAATCCAGACCTTTTTCCCTGATATGATCCAGTGCCTGGCCTACAGTGAAATGAGGTTTAACAGCAACATATTCCGGCGTCATTAACCGGCCGATACTTTCTTCAGGGTAACCCAGAAGCTTTGTGGTTATTTTTCTTTCTTCGGGAGATAGCATTTGTATCAGCCGCTGGCTGATTTCGCCGGGAAGTTCCTCAAAAAATGCTGTCCTGTCATCCGGATCCAAATCATTAAGTAAACTGGCTACTTTATGGGCATTTTGGGCCAATTCCATAATGATTTGTTCCTGTTTTTCGTATGAAATGTTTTGGAAAGTATCCTTTGACAGTTCTTTTGGAAGGAGGCGGAACAATATGACATCTTCGGGATCTTCGGCTTCTTCTATGATTTCTGCCAAATGTGCCGGTGACAATTCTGATAATTCTGTACGCAATGTTTTCCACTGCTTCTCTTCAATCAGTTCCTGGAAATGGGTAATGGTTTCAGTCATATTACATTCCTCCTTACTTTTACCTGTAAGGCAAATATAATGTGTATGACCTTACAGGCGGGGTTGTTTATCCATCTTACTATGATACGGGTCTTCGTTCATATATTTACATCTCATAATAGAAGGTGCAAAGTTAAATTATATTACTTTATAAAAAAATGGACTTTGATGAAATATTTGAATTTTAAGGAATGGTGTTTTTATTTTAAGAATATATTATTCCTTGCCACCTTCTTCGTTGGTTTTTTCTTTAGGATAATGGATTTCCACATCCCTGAATGTATATGTTTGGTTCGTGCTGTATCCTTCATGTATCCCGGTGAAGCCTGATTCTTGTTCTTCGTCCTCATCTTCTTCAATTTCCCATGAATAAACCGGTTTTTTGGGGCCTTGTTTCCGGTATATCCATGCCAGAATGAAGCCAGTGAACATGCCGGCAAAATGGGCTTCCCAACTGATGCCGGGTTTTCCCGGAAAGATGCCCCATATCATGGATCCATACATGAAAACAATGATAAGCGAAACAGCCATTAACCTGAAATCTTTGCGAATGATCCCGGATAAAAATAAAAAACCGGCCATGGCATATATTACACCGCTTGCACCGATATGAAACGAAGGACGTGCCATTATCCAGACAAGTATGCCAACTGAAATCCATGAGAGGCCAAAAATACGATAGCCGATTTTTGGATAAAAGTAAAATAAGCCTGTTGCCAGTACCACAAAAGTCATGCTGTTGGTTATCAAATGCTGCCAGTCACCGTGGAGCAGGGGGGAAAACAAAATGCCCCAAAGCCCTGATGCATCACGGGGGTGTATGCCCAGGCGGCTGATCTCCATGTCCAGACTAATATTAAGCAGGTGAACAGCCCAGAAAAGAATCACAAACATCAGGCTGACAAATGCCGAAATCCGGAAACGTTTCTTTTGTATTTTATCATTTTCCATGTAACTAAAGTAATTAAATTTGTCTGACTTTCGAAATCAGAACAAAATTGCTCAATGAATGTTTGATGATATCAGGTAGATGGAGTATTGAAAATATTTGGGTTTGATTGGTTTTTATCCAGACCACGGATGAAAAAATCGTAATTTCTCAATAACAACTTGGGAAAAGCTATTTTGAATAATAGAACAACGAATGAAGAATAACGAATTAAACCCCCGATTCGACTGTGTTTTCTTTTATTTCAAAATTCGTTTTTCAAATGCGATGCACAGCGATGTGCTGAGCCCCGAAACAAGTCCCCGAAACAAGTTCGGGACAGGTCGGGACAGGCTCTGCCGAAGTAAGCCTGACGAAGTGTTCTATTGTTCAAATAATACCACCAACCATTGAGAACTTATAAAAATCCTATGTGAAATTCTATGTGTCCTATCTTCCTATGTGGTTCAAATTAGGTTAGTAATCTGCCGGGACTTCTGAATCACATAGCACATAGAAACTACATAGATTATTAATTTAAATAATTTTGTTTTTGGATTTTATTTTGAACATGGGGTTTGGATATTGAACTTACTTTTCGCTTTGGAACGATGTTTGATTAATGTGAGTGGGATTTTTTTTAATGCAGGCAACGAAATGTTGCTGGAATTTGTTAATGAAACATAAGAATTAGTAAATTTGCCAATTATGATAATAAATTTTTTTAAAATGAAATGGGATATGCGAAATTATAAGCGGTTTTTTTGGATTGTTATTTTTGTGTTGTTTGGAAGTAACATAATGGCACAACAGGAACATAAGATTGAAGTGCAGGTAAAAGGTGTTTCTGATACTACCATGCTGCTGGGCCATCATTTTGGTAAAAAGAAATATGTCGTTGATACGGTAATGGCGGACGAAAATGGCCGTGCTGTATTTGAAGGAGATGAACCACTTGACAGGGGGATATACATTGTTGTACTCCCCTCAGAAAACAATGCATATTTTGAAATGCTGATCGGTGATGACCAGAAATTTTCCCTGACAACTGATAAAGAAGATTTTGTAAATAACATGAAAATCAAAGGCTCAAAAGCCAATAAGGTTTTTAATGAGTATCAGCGTAAAATGTCAGAATTGCAGAATAAAATTAAACAATACCGGTCCGAATTGGAATCTGCTGAGGATGATTCTGTTGAGAAGCAGAAAATTAAAGATAAAATGGGCGAAGTAACCGAAGAACGCAAGGCATATATCAAAGAAATGGCAGAAGAGCATGAAGGCACACTCTTTGGTAGTATCGTTAAGGCTGTGCTTGAGCCTGAAATTCCGGAGCCTCCAAAAGATGAGGAAGGTAATATTGTTGATTCCACTTTTGAATACCGTTATTTACGGGACCATTATTTCGATAACATCGATTTTTCTGAACCCGGATTGTTGCGTACACCCATCCTCGAATCCAAAATTGATTATTTCTTTAAAAAAATGATGCCTCCCGTTGCCGATTCAGTGAGGCCGGTTGCCCATGACCTTATAGAAAGGGCACAGGAGGCAAATGAAGAGATGTTCCGTTATATGACATCCCACCTGTTGAATCATTTTGAAACTTCCAAAGTTATGGGCATGGATGAAGTATTTATTGATATTGCCGAAAAATGGTATCTTTCAGGTGAGGCTGAGTGGGCAGACTCCACGCTTATTGAAAAAATCAGGGAACGGGTGCTTAAAATTACGCCCAACATTATCGGCAAGGTAGCCTCTGATATTGCAAAAGTCCCAACATTTAACGACCAGTTTGCTTCTTTACACAAAGTGGATGCTGATTATACCATACTTGTTTTTTATGAACCAAATTGTGGCCATTGTAAAAAAATTGTACCCCGTTTGTATGAATTGTACCAGGATACACTGCAAGATGCCAATGTGGAAGTTTTTGCCATGTACACCCAGGCAGATAAAGAAGAATGGACAGAATTTTTGGAAAAACATGAATTGTTTGATTGGATTAATGCCTATGACCCGTATGGCAGAACAAATTTCAGAGATAATTATGATATTTATTCTACCCCTGTCATTTATATCCTCGATGATGAAAAACGTATTGTTGCCAAGCGCATAGATATTGAATATGTGCCTGAATTCATTAAATATGATAAGAAACGCAAGAAAAAAGAGGCAGAAAAAAATTCCGGTGATGAATAAATTTATTCTGTTTTCAGCCATAATGGTTTTTTTTTCTTTTACCCTGCCGGCGCAAGCCTACAGGATCGAAGTTCAGATATTTGATTTAAATGAACAGGTATTACGACTTGGAAAACACTCCGGCCCTGATAATTTTATTGTGGATTCAGCATATACTGATGCAGAAGGTGTCGCTGTTTTTGAGAAAGACAAAAAACTTGAACACGGGGTTTATTTTATTGTCTTACCATCCTCCGCATATTTTGATATATTGATTGGAGAAGATCAGGATTTTTATGTTTCTACATGGCAATACCATATTCTTGACTCCCTGAAACAGGAAGGCAGTTTTCAGAATCAGGCATTTTTTGAATTTCAAAAAACAATGGCTGAATTCAATAACCGCGGCCGTCAACTCAGGGTTGAAAAAAAATTCCATGAAAGAAAAAATGACACGGAATCGCTTGAAAATGTTAAAAAGCAACAAAGCCAATTAGAAGAAGACCGGAAGCATTATTATGACAGCATATCTTCAATGTTTGAAGGGGTGCTGCTGGGGGATATTGTTAAAGCCCTTGTACCTGTTAAAGCCCCGCCGGAAATAAAAGCAAAACAAGGTATGTACCCGGAGGAATATTTCAATTGGTACAAACAACATTTTTTTGATAATGTCAATTTTTCAGAGCCCGGGGTTTTTAACACCCCTGAATATATTTTTCACCGGAAATTACAACAATACTGCCGGTATTTCCTTAACCGTGATCCACAAAACAAGGAGGAAATAAAAAATGATATTGACGGTCTGTTAAAAAAAGCATCAGCTTCGGAAGCCGGACACCGCTATGTGATCAGTACCCTGGTGGATTTATATGACAACCCTGAAGTTATTGGCATGGATTGGGTGCTGGTGTATTTGTATGATGAATATTTTAGTAAAAACAAGGTGCCATGGGCGGCAGATTCGCTTGTCTCTGTCATTGAAAACAAAGTGGAACAAAGGCGTCATAACCTGACCGGAAAAAAAGCTGCCCATTTTCGTTTGCCCGATGAGGATAATTCATATCATAAACCTGTTGTCCCCGGTGCTGAATTTACAATACTGTGGTTTTGGGATACAGATTGCGATATCTGCATTAAACGCAGTAAACAATTACATGAAGTTTACGATGACCTGAAAAATAAAAACGCAGAGGTTATTGCCGTTTATTATGATAACAATCACAAAGACTGGCAATATTATATTGACCGTCATGGTTTCGACTGGATTAATTTGTGGAATCCCCATGATGAATTTGACCTTTATAAAAATTACGGATTACATAAAACCCCGCGCATGTTTATACTGGATGAGAATGGCATCATTAAGGCCAAAGATATTAATCCTGACAGGTTATTAAAAACCCTGGAATACTTTGACACCCTCGATCCTTCACTGAAGCAGGAGTTTCAGTTTAATTCGCCGAAAATACAAAACTGGGAGTGACAAATTGATTTTTTTATTCTAATATTGACAAAGCCGTTATAAATCAGCAAATAATTGATGATAAAATTGATTTCAAATTGTTGATAAGTATCCGCCCTGTTAGAAATATCAAATATAACATTAGATAGTGCGTGTCTATAAAGTCGGAAATTTATCTATAATTGAATAATGGTTACTAATCAGTCGGAAGACCGAAGACCGGAGACCGAAGTAAAACTTACATTTTTAAATTAGAAATAAATTAACAT
>JBNJGX010000022.1:0-17967 GCA_051748025.1 Bacteroidota bacterium | reverse complement strand
GTCAGAAGTTTGCTGAACCGGTATTGGAACAGCATTATCCCCAAAAAAGAAGAAGAAAAACCGGACGAAAGCAATTAACACACTTGCCTTTTTGTCCCCTGTCATTTCCCTTTCCTCAGCCTGAAAAGCCTGCGCATTGACCCCTCCTGGCAGGTCGTCCATTATACGGAGGATTGCAGCATAATTGACACGTCATCAGGCGAAAAAATTGACCCGAACACGCCTTAATGGATTTTTGAAATCTATCTTACCATAGCTGAATATTGATAAATTATTTGTATTTTAGCTAAAAATACCGGTATGAAATCAAAGTAGGGCAAAATTTAAAACTTTAAAAAAATGAAAACAAATTTGATTATTCTGACCCTCATTATTGCAATACTTTCTATTGGATTTTTAAGTTGTGATTTAAAGGATAAAATTAGCTATCCAATAAAATACAAAGGCAAGTTTTTGAGCTTAATTAGTGAGAAAAATGACCTTTTTATTCAATATGAAAACTTGAAAGACAGTGTCTATGAATACTTTATTTTGCAAAATGATGAAAATGATTTTCCTAAAATAGGAGAAATATCAGAACTTTGGCTATACGAAGATGGTTTTTACGTGAATGCTGAATCAACATGGTATTTTTATGGTCTTAAAGAAGTTGAGGAGTTACATAAATTATTTGTTGATAGTGTGGAAAATGAAAATGTTACCCACGGATTTGGAATAGGACATAATATTTCAGAATTGGCTAACAGTAAAACAATCAGTAGTATGCAGAGGTTCATCAATAATTATTATAAGCATTCTAAATGCGAGTCAGGTGGAGAAGGAGCTACCCATTGTGGAATTAGTAATAATAACTTCTCGTGTAGTGTTTCTTGTAGCAATGGTTATTATGCATGTTGCTACATTAAAATGGGGACTCCATATTGTAAATGCAGAAAATAGTACTAAAATTAATCAAATTATTTTAAGCAGTTATTAATCAGCATGACTACCAAATAACAGGTAATATTGGCTGGAAGGATTATCAGCAGGTAGCTGGCAGCCGCAGACACTAGTGTAATTGGTAACATCTTATTAACATTGCAATTAAATATTGATTAATGAGAAAATTAAGCTTATTACTTCTTGTGATTTTATTGCTTACCAGTTGCAATCAAAGCAATGTTGAATTGTATCACAAGGAGGAAATTAATTTTGTTGTGGATGGCTTGAGTGAAAACTCAGGCCATTTGCGCAGTTTTAATGTTTCGACAATCAAGGGGGAGCCTGTTTTGCATTACGTTAACACACAGGATTCCAGCCTTGTATTTTATAATATGAGCGGTGAGAAACAGGTGTTTCCGCTGAAGAAGGTATTGAAAAAACCACTGTTGGAACCTCATAATCAATGGTGTGTTGTCAATCATGATACCATCTTTGCCATTTCCCGGCCTGAACACAAAGTTTATCAATTTAATGTGTATGACCGGATTACTGACAGTTTTAACTTGTACAGGGAAAAACCAACAACATCTCTTCCTTATGTTTACATATCCTATTTGGGTCATGAGATGCAATATAAAAATCAACGGTTGTTTATCCCTGTAACGGCAAAAGCAACTTGTGACAGCATAAAAAAGCAGTTCTATGAACCTTCCGGATTGATTATCAACACAGTGAATGATAGCTTATCCATTTATGGACGGTATTCCGATACGGCCTTCTGGACAACTATGCAATTTCAAAATGTTTATCATAATTTTTGTGTCAATGATTCCACTGTGGTATTTTCCTACCCTGAAAATGGGACACTATATCAATACAATTACAAAACAGGTCATTATTCAGTTACGGAACATTCGAGCCGGTATATTGATTCTATTAAACCAATACCTGATTCAGCAAAGGATAATTTTGCTTTTATCAAGAAATACGGTAAAACAGAACCCCGCTACCTCGGCTTACGATACGATTCATGCAATTCAATCTATTATCAGGCAGTAAAACATCGCAGCGAAGCAATTGCAAGTCCGAACAGTTTACACAAAGCCAAAATTCCACGGGCACGTAATTCGTTGATGATCTTAGATGAGAACCTGAATTTGCTGGATGAAATAATGCTTGATACCCTTGTGGCTGCGGGCTGGTTTATCAGCACAAAAGAAGGTTTATTATTTGGAGAACCAAAACCACGCCTGCCTTCCGGCAAGCAGGGAAAACGAACAGATACCTTATGCTTTCATGTATTCGAAACACATATTTCAAGATAGGGGTTATCCTTATTGCATCACTGATTTTGAGCTATGCATGTAAGAACGAGTCCGAAAAAACAGAAGAATCACTTAGTGAATATGATATTCTCATGCATTTTTTGCAGGATAAAGCCTATTACAGTGATTCATGCAAACGGTACATGTTTATTTGCGGTCCCCAATGCAAAGGATGCACCACCGGGATGTTATACCGCTTAGATAGCTTGTCCCGCAACAATCAAACCATCCGTGAAATGCAATTCATCACTTCCCATAATTTTGTTGGGGACATTGCGCTTGAAAACATTGATTTTACGTATGATGAATCCTGGGAAAATGTCAACATAGATTTTTACAACATGCGTTGGTATGCGCTTTCTGATACAGCCATCATTTCCAAAGCCAAGCTCACGGCAGATAATGGGGATGCGTTTGTGAGAACTGTAAAGGAGTGAAAAAATCACTGAAGCAACACAACCTGAAAAGCCTGCGCCTTAGAAACCACCTGGCAGTTCGTCCATTATATGGAGGGTTGCAGCATACTCGTGCTGCTACCATTTTATTAACGGGTGACCTGCCATGTGTTGCTCACCCATGCTTCAAAATCAAAACCGTGTAACATAATTATTAAGTTTAAATATACCGGCGCAAAAGAAATGTTTTTTTAAATGCCGCCTGCTATGTTTTAAATCATTTCTCTAACAAATAGTTTGTGTTGCTAATACATAATAGTTTGTGTTTTAAATACACACTAAAAATCAGAATAAAATCATATTTGCGATACAGGTCTGTTGGGAATTAACACCAGACAACATGCAACGTGAATTAAACGGGATTAACGATGCAATAAAAGAAACAGGTGCGGAAACGGGCATTATTATTACGCTGGATCAGGAAGATGATTTAAATGGGATACATGTCATTCCGGTTTGGAAAGCGGAAACATTGTTGTAGTGGCAATTGAAATACAACCTGGTTTAATGGTTGCAGTGTGTTTGTTTAGCAAAACAGAATAGAATTACTTGCAGATTTTTGATTCGATAACACCGGATATGTTTTAAATCATTTTTCAGTCATTTGACTGATTGACAAATAATGTTATTTTTGTTAAAAATATAATGTGAACCAAAAAAATTAGTATTATGAGAAAACATATTTTTAATGCAGGTCCCTGCAAATTATCCGACAGAACCCTGGAAAAAACTGCCAGGGCAGTATTGGAACTGGATGACAATGGACAATCCATCATGGAGGTGTCTCACCGCAGCCCCGAATTCGAAGCCATCATGGATGAAACTAAAGCACTCATGCATGAAGTGATGAATATCCCCGATGATTTTGAGATTTTATTCCTCGGTGGGGGTGCATCCATGCAATTTGCCATGATTCCTTATAATTTTCTTCAGGAAAAAGCTTTTTACCTGGACACCGGTTCATGGTCAACCAAAGCCATAAAAGAAGCCGCCCTGTGGGGTGATGTGATTGAAGTATCATCCGAAGACAAAGGGTTTACTTATATCCCGAAAGGATATGACATTCCCGGTGATGCTGATTATGCTCACATTACAACCAACAATACCATCAAAGGTACCGAAATCATGGAAGATATGGATTCACCTGTGCCGCTGATGGCAGATATGTCTTCTGATTTCATGAGCCGTCCCGTGGATTTTTCAAAATACGCCATGGTGTATGGTGGTGCGCAGAAAAATGTAGGCCCGGCAGGGGTTACTTTTGTGATTATCCGAAAATCCATGCTGGATAAAGTAGTGGATCGTCCCATACCCACCATGCTGAAATACAAAACCCATGTGGATAAAGACTCGATGTTCAATACACCACCGTGTGTTAATGTGTTTGCCATCAGGGAAACCTGTAAATGGGTAAAAGAAATGGGTGGCGTTGAGGCCATGGATAAACTGGCACAGCAGCGTGCGGATAAATTGTATAACGCTATTGATGAAAGCAACATGTTCAAAGGCACCGTGGCCAAAGAAGACCGTTCACGCATGAACATCTGTTTTGTTTTTGAAGATAAATATGAAGATTTGCAAAAGGATTTCCTGGCATTTGCCGCTGACAGAAACATTGTTGGTATCAAAGGACACAGGTCTGTTGGTGGTTTCAGGGCGTCAACTTACAATGCATGTACCATGGATGATGTAAATGCCCTTGTCAAAGCCATGAAAGATTTTGAAAAAGAAAACGCCTGACAAAAGAAAAGCTGAAATCAAAATTTATTTTGTAATTCCAAAAATTATTATTATTTTTGATACTGATTAATAATTTAAAATTATGAATACAACTGAACTGAGAGCTAATTTACATAATTTCATTGACCAGATAGAAGATATTAATCTGTTGAAAGATTATTATCAAGAAATGAAAAAGTTAATAAATAGCTCTAAATCATCTATGTGGGATACATTGTCAGATGAACAAAAACGTGAAGTTTTAATGTCATTTGAAGAAAGTGAAAATGATGACAACCTGATTGATAATGAAGATGTTATGAAAATGTATCGAAAATGGCTTTAAAGATTAAATGGACAAAGCGAGCATCGAAAACCTTTCATAATACAGTTGAATTCATTGAAGAAAAATGGAGTGAACGTTCTGCAAAAAAGTTTGTAATAAAAATAAATTGTTTTCTTATTCTACTAAAGAATCAACCTGAAATGGGGAAAATTGAAGTTGATGATAAAGGAATCAGGGGTTTCGTAATTTCAAGACAAACTACAGTTTTTTACAGAATAAAGAAGGATACAATTATCTTGCTTAAGTTTTTTGATAACAGGCAAAATCCAAAGAAGATGTTAAAATAATGAAAAGGCCCAGCCCATAACAGCAAATATATATCGGCTGCGAGTTTGACGCGCCAGAGAAACGCAGCCGATACATATTTGCGGACCGTTGTAACATTAAAATACATAATTATGAAACAACCATGACTAAAAAAGACACAAAAGAGAATGATTATAAAAAAGGTAGCTACAGATTACACAGATTACACAGATTTGAAACAACCAAAGCTTGTTTCTTCAATTTTAATTTTTAAGAAAAAAATCTGTGTCAATTCGTGTAATTTGTGGCAAAAAAATAATACCATGAATCTAATCAATATCAAGTGCATATAAAATTATAAACAGATGAAAAAAATACTTGTCGCTACGGTAAAACCATTTGCTCCCGATGCCGTAACCGGGATAAAGGATATTTGTAAGTCAGCAGGTTATGACCTGACTGTAATGGAAAAATACGATGGGCAGGATGCGTTGATTGAAGCTGTTAAAGATGCCAACGGGCTCATTGTACGTTCGGACAAAGTAACTGCCGAAGTCATTAATGCCGCTGAAAACCTCGAAGTGGTTGTCAGGGCTGGGGCAGGCTATGACAATGTTGACCTTGAAGCCGCGACCAAAAACAACGTGGTTGTGATGAACACGCCCGGTCAGAATTCCAACGCTGTGGCAGAACTGGCGCTTGGCATGATGGTTTACCTTGCCCGCGGTGGTTTCAACGGGAAATCCGGGACAGAACTGAAAGGCAAAACCATTGGTATCCATGCTTACGGGAATGTAGGTCAGAATGTGGCACGCATTGCCAAAGGATTTGGTATGGAAGTGTACGCATTTGACCCGTTTATTGATGATGCAGATATTGAAGCCGATGGTGTGAAACCTGTCACTTCGGTAGAAGCGCTGTATGAAACCTGCCAGTATGTATCATTGCACATTCCTTCCAATGAAAAAACGAAAGGCTCCATTGGAACGGCATTGCTAAGCAAGATGCCAAAAAATGCCGTGTTGGTCAACACCGCCCGCAAAGAAGTGATCAATGAAAAGGAATTGATGCAGGTATTTGCTGAACGCGATGATTTCTCTTATATCTCTGATATTGCCCCTGATTGTGCTGATGACATAGCTGCCAAATACGAAGGACGCTATTTCTTCACCCCCAAGAAAATGGGCGCACAAACCAAAGAAGCCAATGTTGGAGCAGGCATCGCTGCCATCAACCAGATTAAAGGCTTGTGGGAAAAAGGAGATAAAACGTTCCAGGTAAATTAATGGTTAATAATGATAGGTGTTAGGGTTTAGGAGTTAGGGGTTAGGTGTTAGGAGGGAATCTTTTCCTAACACCTAACCCCTAACTCCTAAACCCTTCCTGATAGTTGCATGTTTGTAAAACTTTAAATATAAAAATTATGGCAATTGTGAAACCGTTTAAGGGACTGCGGCCGCCAAAAGACATTGCTGCCGGGCTTTCCAGCCTCCCCTACGATGTGATGAATTCTGAAGAAGCCGCCCGGATGGCGGAGGGAAAAGAGTATTCCCTGCTTCATATTACGCGTGCAGAAATTGACTGCCCCGACGGCACAGATATTCATTCTGAAACTGTGTATGAAAAAGCTGTTGAAAATTTTGAGAAATTTCAAAATAAAGGCTGGCTGAAACAAGACGATCAGCCCAAATATTACATTTATGCCCAGACAATGGATGGCAAAACGCAATATGGCATTGTTGGCTGTGCCGCATGCGATGATTATAAAAATGGCCGTATCAAAAAACACGAACTTACACGTCCGGAAAAAGAAGAAGACCGCATGGTTCTGACGCGTTACACCAGGGCTAATGTAGAACCTGTGTTTTTTTCCTATAAAGCTGTCCCTGAAATTGATGCCATTGTTGAGCGTATCACCAATAACGAAGAACCTGACTATGATTTTGTGGCCGAAGATGGGTTTGGTCATACATTGTGGCCTGTAAAAAATACAGAGGACAACAAAAACATTGAAAAACTCTTTGCTGAAAAAGTTCCGAATACTTATGTTGCAGACGGACATCACCGTACCGCAGCCGCAGCACGTATTGGTGATGAATTTGCTGCAAAAAATCCGAACCATACCGGCGATGAAGAATACAATTATTTTATGGCTGTACATTTTCCCGATGACCAGCTAAACATAATTGATTATAACAGGGTGGTGAAAGACCTCAACGGACTTACCCCTGAGGCTTTCCTGGACAAACTGAAAGAAAATTTTCACATTGAGAACCAGGGCGAAAACATCTATAAACCTGCAAAATTGCATGAGTTCAGTATGTACCTCGAAGGCAAATGGTATAAACTCACTGCCAGGAAAAATACTTATGATGACAACGACCCTATCGGCGTACTTGATGTTACTATCCTTTCAAACCTTGTGCTGGATAAAATACTTGATATAAAAGACCTGAGAACATCCAACCGCATAGATTTTGTCGGTGGTATCCGCGGCCTGGGTGAGCTGAAAAAACGTGTGGATTCAGGGGAAATGAAAGCGGCTTTTGCACTTTACCCTGTCAGTATGGAACAATTGATTAACATTGCCGATACCGGCAACATCATGCCGCCAAAAACCACCTGGTTTGAACCCAAACTGCGCTCCGGCCTGGTGATTCACAAGCTCGACTAAAACAATACACCACACAAAAGAAAACGCCAAATCCTCACGGATTTGGCGTTTTTTTTGTTAACTTTTTCCTGAAAGTTCAATACTGATAACATCCGAAAATGTAAAATTCCTGATTCCCGTTTTGCAATAATCCAATGTTGTCATCAATTACAAAAGACTAACCTTAAACATAAACATTTGCAATTGACACACCGGAAGTATATATTTGTTGTCCTAAGATTTCAGATAAATACCAAATAGCAACAATAAAAACATGAATAATATAATATCTGATAAAACAGCAAAACAAATAAAACAAGCCATCCTGGATGCGGACAAGCTGAGCATTATAATGCATAATAACCCCGACGGTGATGCAGTTGGTTCATCGCTGGGGCTGTATCTGTTGTTAAAAAAGCTGGGCAAGGATGTGCGTGTTATATCCCCGAATGAATATCCAGACTTTTTGGCCTGGATGAAAGGTTCAGATAAAATCATAGTGGGAAATAAAAATAAGGCCACGTGCCTGGACCAACTTAAAAAGACCGATTTTCTGATAATGCTGGATTTTAATGTACTTAGCCGCATAGACTGGTTGGAGCCGGTCGTGAGAAAATTGGATTGTCCGGCTCTCTTGATAGATCATCATCCCAATCCCGGCAAGGATGCCACTTATATAATTTCCGACACAAGCGTAAGCAGTACAGCCGAATTGACATATTATTGTATTGAAAAATTCGGATGGACAAACAAGATCGACAAAGATATCGGGGAATGCTTGTATGCCGGCATCATGACAGACACAGGTTGTTTTAGTTACAACTCTTCTTTGCCACGCAGTTTTGAAACAGTAGCCCAACTGTTAAAAACCGGCATCAACAAAGATGCTGTTTATGCCAGTGTTTATAACAATTTCTCTTTTGACCGGATGAAGTTTTTGGGGTTTGCCCTTAAGGATAAACTTTATCACCTGCCGGAGTACCATACTGCCTACATTGTGCTCAACCGGAAAGAACAACAACAATATAATTTTCGTCAGGGCGATACAGAAGGTTTTGTAAATTATCCGTTATCAATACAGGGAACCAGGTTTTCCGCCCTGTTCATTGAAAAGAAAAACCATGTTAAAATTTCTCTTCGCTCCATTGGCGATTTTCCGGCCAATGAATTTGCAGCCAGGTATTTCAATGGTGGTGGTCATTTAAACGCTGCCGGCGGAGAATCTGAACTCAGCATACAAGAAACCGTTAAAATATTCGTTGATAACCTGGCAACGTACGCCGAAAAACTGAAATAATTGTTATGAAAATATGTTTTATCATATTGATACCTTTAAGCTTGCTGATTTCGGCATTTTCATGCCAGCGTAATAATCAGCCGGAGCAAAAAGATATGTCAGAGATCAAAAAAGAATATAAAGAGCCAATGATGGACTGGAATCAAAGGAAGATCAGGGATCAGGATATGCAGATCAAAGGATATGCCGACAGGCGCGATTGGGATATGACACGCACAGGGACAGGGCTGTTTTACGAAATTTATGAAAAAGGAGAAGGCATCAAAGCTGATACAGGAGATAATGCCATCATCAATTATGAACTCCGGTTGCTGGATGATTCATTTTGCTATTCTTCCGACAGCACAGGCCCCAAACAATTGAAATTGGGCAGGGTAAGTATTGAAAGCGGGCTGGAAGAAGCTTTACTAAAAATGCGTGAAGGCGATAAAGCCAGAATTATCATCCCGCCACACCTTGCATATGGTTTGCCGGGTGATGGCAACAAAATTCCGGCAGATGCCATACTTGTTTACCATGTTGAACTGATAGATGTGCAGTAACTATGAAAAAAATTACATTTCTTTCCATAATACTGGTTACCGTGATGACCGCTTGCAATCAGAGCCAAAATGGAGATTTTCAAACCGCAGAAAGCGGGCTGGAATATACATTTCATCAGGAAAATCCCGACAACGAAAAGCCAAAGAAGGGAGATGTTGTCATACTAAATATGATGTATGAAACCGGTGATGGCAAAGAGTTATTTAATACAGCCGATATGGACAGGGTATATTTACAATCCATTAAATCGCCCGCTCATACGGGGGGATCATTTGAAGAAGCCCTGGCGATGATGCATGTGGGTGACAGCGCCACTTTCAGGATCAATGCGCATGATTTCCTGAAGTTCAGCATGAAAAAGGAAAAACTCCCGGAAGATACCGGTGATGATGATGATATATTGGTACACATTAAACTCAGGAAAGTTCTTCAAAAAGATGAATACGGCGAACAAATCACAAAAAGTTTACACATTTCCGAAGACAAAGAGATGGAATTGCTGGATAATTACCTGGAATTAACAAATACCACTACAGAACCAGATTCAAGTGGCATTTATGTTGTTCATCTCAAAGAAGGAACCGGCAAAAAACCCGAACCGGGAGATATTGTCACTGTCCATTATACAGGCAAATTTATCAGCGGAGAACCTTTTGACTCATCACCCGGGGGTAACCCGAAGCGATTTGTGCTTGGCGAAAGTAAAGTGATTGAAGGATGGAATATTGGCCTGCAGCAGGTAAAAGAAGGGGGAAAAGCACGTCTGATCATCCCTTCAAAACTGGCATACGGTAAACAAGGGAAAGATGATATCCTTCCGTATTCAACCCTCATATATGAAATTGAACTTATCAATGTTGACTGACAAAAACATACAATCTTTTCTTGTAATGTTGTGTATGGCAGCACTATTTGGTGCTTGCAAGTCTGATAAACAATATGATCCGGATGATACCCCGGTACAGGAAACAGATATTGAATATTCTGTTGATACAACCAAAGAGAAAGGACATAAGGCTCCAAAGAATGCATCTTTTTACAAAACCCTTAAAAACGGGATACGCATGCATGTCTATGATTATAACCCAAAGATGCCTTATCCTGACATTGGTGATATCGTTCAACTGCACATGGATTATTATCATAAAGACAGCCTTCTGTTTTCATCACGTGAAGTGCCCGGAGATTTTAAAATGCAGATCAACAAGCCCAAATATCCCGGCAGTGTGTATTATGGCCTCCTTCAGTTGCACAAAAATGACAGTGCCGAACTGATCGTGGAAGCCACGGGATTTTTTAAATACACCAAGGATCTTGTTAAATTACCGGAATTTATTGAAATGTCTGATTCACTCAGGTTTTTTGTGCGGATAGTGGATGTTATCCGGCAATCTGAATTTCAGGCCATGGAGAATGAAAAGCTGGAAGATGCACGCCGGAAGGAAGACAGCGATATAAGGAAATACATGCTTGAGCATGAGCTGGATGCTGAAGAAATCGGAGACCGTATCTACAGGATAATACACACAAAAGGCAAAGGGCAGGAAATTCAACCGGATTCAAAAGTAAGCATACATTACATTGGCCTGTTTCTTAACGAGACTCCTTTTTCTGACACAAAAAAAGACGGAAAACCTTTTACTTTCGATATGAGCAAATCCCAGGTAATCCCGGGTCTTGAAAAAGGATTGACTGGTGTCAGGGAAGGCAGCAGGCTTACACTGATAATTCCTTTTGATGAAGCGTATGGCCCTCATCAGGAAGGCCCCATTCCGCCATACTCAACATTGGTATTCAACATAGAAGTATTGGATGTTAAATGAGTAAAAAGATGGTTAACCCCGTTGAATATTTTCTACGGGGTTAATAACGGTTACGCTTACCCCGTGATTTCCCTTCCAAAAGGGAAGGCAAGCAACAGGCAGGTGTTATTTAGTGATTTTTAACCAATCACATCAATTTTATAAGCAGGATTTCAACCATAATGAAAAACAACACAGCTATCAGGAACCAAAGCCAAAGTGCTTTGCCCTCTTCCTTTTCTTTGATTTTTTGTGTGATATCCAAATTTTCAGCTTTCATCATGCCGGAAAATTCAAAATTCCTGGTATCAGCAGCAGCTTTCAGGTTGTCTTTATCATAAAATTCCATGGCAGATTCCGCCGGATCAATATTAAGGGCAAAAGCATCAGAAAAATCATCATCAACAAACACATCATAATGCCCAGGATGTGATAATTCTGACGGAACAAAGACTTTCACTCCAGCAGAGGCAATACGCCACGGAGGTATAATCGCTTCTTCTCTTGTATGGCTGCGAATTTCCACAGCGGTTTCATTACCGGCCGTCTGTGTATGGGTTGTAAGGCTGGCTTCGCTACCACTTGTGAAAAATAATTTTCTTGAAGTCGGTGTATTCATAGCCATGTTGTATGCAACGGGGATAAACAAAGCATGCTTGACAAAACTACCGTGATCTTTGCTCAGCGGGCCACTGAAAACATATACCAGGGCATTGTCAACAGAGATCATATTGAGAAAGGGAGCATTGTTTTCAAACGAGATCAGGTCTTCTGCAATGCTGTTTTGATCTTGTTCCATTTGATAAGTACCTTGCACCGACGGAAGATCGGCATTTTCGAGGCGATCGCTGAAGACACCTTTAAAAAACGGATGTTCCCATGCAATACCGGATAAATTCTGTTTTGTGCTGTCCCACGCCAAAAATTGCGGCCCGCGCAAGTTTTGCATAAATTGGTTCCAACTGCCGGTATGCATATCTTTACCGGGAATAAATACCATAGCGATCCCCCTGTCAGTTAAAGTTTTGAGTTGAGCAGCCAGTCCTTCACTTATACGTTGCGTCGCATTAAAGATAATCATATCAAAATCACTGAGAACAGATAAATCCAGGTTATCTTCTTCAAGCTTATGCAAATCAAAATAAGTGGTATCATCATACACGCTAACCGGAAATTCCGGAGCTCCCCTCCCATTTACCAAAAGAATGGATTTTTGCATATTCAGTTGATACGTAAAATAAAACCGGTTATCAAAACCCACAGGATAATCATCAAGTTCAACCATGGCTCGCTGAATACCATTACGCGGGTTTGTATAATTCAGTGTCAGTTCGGTACTGGCATCTTCTTCAATGTTTAGGGAAGATACGGCACGAAGCGAATCATTCAGTTTCAGATGAACAGGGATATCACCATAAGCCTGATCACCATGATTCTTGATAAGCACAGATAGTTGCTCAGGCTTACCGGCCTGTCTGAAGGGAGAATCAAACCACACAGAATCTATGCTAAGGTTTTCCTGCTGCACGGCAGACACCAATACGGCCTGCATATCATATTGTTCCATACCGGAAAAAGCAACAAAATCAGTGGTAGAAGTTTGATAATCAGAAATGATATACACAGGTAAAGGGGAATCTTCCTGCATGTATGAATCCGTTGTACGCCGGAGTTTTTCAATTGTTTCACTAAGTTTTGAACTGACAGGGCTCACTTCAACCTGTGAAATTTCAGTCAAGAATTCATCATAAGGCATGGGCCGGTAATACCGGGGTAACATGTCATTGGTAATGAGAAAATATTGCACATCTTGTCCGTATGCTTCAGCAATTTCAGTGGCTTTTTGTTTACCAATATCCAGCAGACTGCCGCTTTTTCCCTCATTTTGCATGCTGTATGAATTATCAATACAAACTGCCACATACTGGCTCCGGGCGGACAATTCATCTTCCTTATCCGGCATTATCACAGGCTGTGCAAAAGCCAGCACGAGCATCGCAATGGCAAGCATGCGGCTGATAAGTATCAGCAACTGTTTGAGCGTTGTTCTTGAGCGGGAATCTTTATGTACTGTCTCAAGAAAACGTGTCTGGGAAAAATAAACCGTTTTATGGCGCCTGAAACTAAACAGGTGAATAATCAAGGGGATTGCCATTGCAGTTAAAGCCCAGAGAAATGATGGATACAAAAAACCCATACAGTTGTGTTTATCTTTTTGTATTTATGTCAGCAAAAATAAAAAAAAATCGGGGGTTTTAGCTTTTATCCTGAAGTTCATCAAAGAAGATTTGATATTAGAGGCAAAATATTGACCGTATTGCCTCACATTGCATTGTCATACTAAAACCTTAAAATATTGTCAACATCCAGGATAAAAATCACAAAAACACTTTGGTGGCACCAAAACCATATTCCTTAAACGATGCGTCTTCATATTTGATTTTGTAATCTTTCTCTAAGCTGTGCCGTAATGTGGTTTTCAGTGTGCCGTTACCGATGCCGTGAATAAAAACCACAGCATGTACCCCTTCTTCCATAGCGCGGTTCAACACCTGGTGAAAATGCTGCATCTGTTGTTCCAGTATTTCGTGGTTACTCATGCCCACCACCGAATCCACCAACGCATTGATATGCAAATCTTCTTCCCAAACCACAGGTTCAGGACGCTTTTTTGAACGATTGTGTTTCTCTGCATCCAGTTTTTCCTGCATTTCCTTTTCAGAAGAAACTTCACTCAAATCAGCATTCACAACAATATCATTGCTGTACATGACATCCACCTGTGCTTTTTCGTAAAAATAATCGCTGTTGCGGTATGCATCATCCTGTATCAAACGTGCCGGTTTGATTCTAAGTTCCGCCTGGATGGCAGGTTTGAGCTGTTGCATTTCATTGCCGGTAAACAGCCCCTGCATTGCCACTTTTTTTAAATCATTCAAATCCCTGTCGTCGATTGTCATCAACTCCAGCTTGGTGTCCGGTTCAAGCACATCCTGTGAAATCAGCTTGTATGCCTCATCGTATGCCTGGTACAGGGCAAAATTCAGATAATAGGGTGAATCATTGATTAAGAACATATTTACTTTGCGGGCATCCCCATCCCTTGTGAAGGCCAGCAATACTTTATACACGGTTCTGTCTTCCCTGATTTTCATCTTATCCGGATCTGTATGTTTTGGTGCTTCATCAGCAGCTTCATCAGCAGATTTCTGAGCGAGGCTTTCAGCTCCCCTCTCTATCAACACCAGGTCTTCGGCTGCTGCCGGATATTCAAAACCATCCTGGGTTTCCACCATGAAAGTGCCATCTTTTTGAACACGCCTGACCTCACCTCCGCCTACATCATTTAAAAACCTTACTTTATCACCCGGTCTGTATTGCCTTGTATTGCTCATAGTATTGGAGATTTTTATTAATTTTTCTTTATTTTTGCAGTAAATTCCTGTCACATGACGAATGATACAAAGTTAATAAAGATCGCTGACTATACATATACATTACCGGAATCACGCATTGCAAAATATCCGCTTGAAGCCAGGGACACATCCAAACTGTTGATATATAACAGGGGAGCACTTAAGCAAAATAAATTTCACAAATTGACAGATTACCTGCCCGATGACGGCCTGATGGTATGGAATGATTCACGCGTGCTCAATGCCAGGCTTGTTTTTCACAAATCCACAGGGGCCAGGGTAGAAATATTCTGCATTTCACCGGCAGGTGAACAGGATTACAGCACAGCCTTGCAATCAAAAGAAAAAACCACATGGAAATGTATCATCGGCAACCTGAAAAAATGGAAAACGGGTGCACTTACGGGCATTTTTAACGTTGATGATAAAGCAATAAAGATTCAGGCAAAGCTGATTGAACGGGGCAAAACAGAACATGTGGTGGAATTCAGCTGGGATGATACACGTACCACTTTTGCCGCCATCATGGAACACAGCGGACTCACTCCCATCCCACCCTATTTAAAAAGAGAAAGTGAACAGATAGACAGACAGCGATACCAAACGGTGTATTCACAGGATTCAGGTTCTGTGGCAGCACCCACTGCAGGCTTGCACTTTTCTGAAAAAATGCTTGAAAAACTGCGGGAAAGCAACATACAAATATCATCGCTGACATTGCATGTTGGCACCGGGACATTTCAACCTGTAAAAACAAAACAAATTGGCAACCACAACATGCACACGGAATATTTTTATGCATCACGTGATTTGCTGAAACAGTTAAAAACACACCAGGGAAAAATCACCGCCGTCGGCACCACCAGCCTGCGTGGGATGGAAAGCCTGCTTCAGGCCGGGATTAAGGCCATGCAGGGAGAAACACAACTCGATGCGCCCCAACACATCACCCAGTGGGAAGCCTACAACAGGCCCGAAGGGATAAGCCTGGAAAGGGTATTGGATTTTATGATTGAAGAAACAGACAGGCTGAACATCAACCACATTCACGGCAAAACCAGCATGATGATTGCGCCCGGATATCCATTTCTGCTGCCCGACAGGTTGATTACCAACTTTCATCAGCCGGGCTCTACCCTGTTGCTGCTCATTGCAGCCTACATCGGCGATGACTGGAAAAAAATGTATGACTACGCTTTGCAACACGGATTCCGGTTTTTAAGCTATGGCGACAGTACGTTGCTGATTCCCAAAGGGAACAAAGGATTGGGAGAAGCCTGATAACAATTCAAGTGTATATTTTTCACCCAGCATCCACAACATCGTAAAAATTCATTACCTTTGGTAAATCAAAGCTATATTGAACCAATAAATACAATGATTTACACATGATGATTAAATATTGACACGAGGCTAAAGGTGTATATATGCACTAGTTTTGCCATGCATTAGCAGTGAAGCCACCTTTACTACATTTTATTAACTTTATAAAAATTTTCCGAATGAATAATTCACACATTGAAATATATAAAGTTAAAAATGGTGAAACAGGAATATAGTAAAAGCAATTTATTTGGTAGAGAAAAAGATATTATTATTGAAAAATGCTACCGCAGCACTCCATTTAACAGCGATGAAGAGCGTTTGAAGTATTTGTTTAGCTGTACAAAAAATTGATTGCTGAAGAACAAGAGCAAGGAACTTTATTTGCGAAAGAAAAGAAGAAACGAAAAAAGAAATGATTGAAAACAAAGATAGAGACTATAAAAGCCTGCGAAAAGCCATAGGACGAAAGGCAGATTTGAAAAAACTTGCAGAAGCCTGTGTCTGTTTTGCCAATGCACAAGGTGGTGAGATTATTATTGGTATAGAAGATAAAGAAAGTGAGCCACCGGAAAGGCAAAAGATTAAGCAGGAGGATTTAAACAAATTTGTCAGCAATTTACGTAACTTAACTGATGGCGTAGGCCTGGTAAATCCTGAAATAATCAGGCATCCTAATGGGGGAGAGTATTTTGTTCTGAAAATATTACCATCCACAAGGACTATTGCAACAACAAGCTCAGGGAAAGTTTTTATTCGGATTTCAGATAATTGTTGTCCTGTAGGGAATGAAGAATTAACAGACCTGGCTGCTGACAAAACTGCATTTCAATGGGAATTAATTTCTCCGTTCAAAATAAGCCCGGCAAAGGCAGAAAAAGCAAAATAGACAATCTGTTGATTGATTTGCGTGCCTCCAATAAAGTGTCTGATTTTATCAAGGAAAAGGAAGACACTGAAATATTGGAATATTACCAATTATTAAATGATGACGGAAATCTGTCAAACCTGGGAATTTTATGGTTAGGAAAACCGGCACAACGCGCCAGGTTAAACTATCCTCTAACAGTGCAATACATTGTTTACAATGAATATGATGAAAAAATCCGAAAAGAAGAATGGCACTTTCATTTACATAATCCGAAAGAATTATTATTAGAAATTGAAAATAAAGCTGTTGAATTAACTTATAATACTGAATTGCCAGACGGGCTTTTTCGAAAGAATATACGCCAATATCCCACTGAGGTAGTAAGAGAATTATTGATTAATGCCATTGCCCACAAGAAATATACAGTATCAGGGGATATTTTTATTGAAGTCTATCCCGAACGTATGACAGTTACAAGTCCAGGAAATTTACCATTGGGTATTACAAAAGATAATATCTTACATGAGCGGCATAGGCGCAATCCACATCTTATTCAATTATTAAGCTCTTTGAAGCTTATGGAGGGTGAAGGCTCTGGTTTTGATTTAATATATGAAAAGCTGGCAATGGATGCAAAGCCATTACCGGTAATTGAGAATAGTTTCAATAAAGTTATTGTTACTGTTTTTTCCGGTTCCGTTAATCCTGATGTAATTTCCATACTGGATTATATTAACAAAAATTTTAAACTGTCTCAGAAAGAATATATTACACTTGGTATAATTGCCACAGAGAAAAAGATTCTTTCCACCCAATTAGCAATAAAGCTACAATTGAACACCGATGACAAAATGCGTTCATGGATTGGCTCATTGGTTGATAAGGGTATAATTACTACCCAGGGAATTAAGAAAGGGACAGAATATTTATTAAACCCATTATTGTTTAAACAGGCGAAGCTTGATATTGTACCATCACTAAAAACTATGGAACCATATAAATTAGAAGCGTTAATCATTGAAGACCTGAAGTATAATGGTAAGAGCAAAA
>JBNJGX010000021.1:14989-18270 GCA_051748025.1 Bacteroidota bacterium | reverse complement strand
CATTATCTTCGCTCAAAACTGCAGGTTTATGCACATAGTGATTGTTTACAAGGGCATTATTCCGGTAAAAAAATATGGCGGAACCGGACGGGATATCTGGTACCTGGGAGAAGAATTGCATAAACGGGGACATAAAATCACTTACCTCGTGCATCACCGCTCCGAATGCCCATTTGCCGATATCATTCCCTTTGATATCACTAAAAGCCTGAACGAACAAATCCCGGCAGATGCTGACATTGTAAACACGCATCACTATCCCAAAGAACCCATTGATAAGCCACACCTTGTGTCTGTTCACGGTAACTCAAATAACCCAGATCAGGTTTTTCCGATTAACAGTATTTTTGTTTCTAAAAACCATGCCAAGCGGTTCGGCTCTGATGCTTTTGTATATAATGGTATGGATTGGGATCAATACCCGAAACCGGATTTTTCGCAAAAACGCTCAGGGTACCATTTTTTAGGCAAGGCTGCCTGGAAAGTAAAAAACCTGAAAGCAGCCATGGCCATTGCCCGGCGAAACAACAAAAAGCTTGAAGTGCTTGGTGGATACCGTTTTAATTTCAAAATGGGCATGCGTTTTACCTTCGACCCACGCATTCATTTCCATGGTATGGTGGGTGATGTTGAAAAAGCCCGGGTTATGAACCAGTCTGAAGCCTTGCTTTTTCCGGTTTTGTGGCATGAGCCGATGGGCCTGGCGGTAATTGAAAGCCTTTATTACGGGTGTCCCGTTTTTGCCACCCCTTACGGTTCCTTACCTGAACTTGTGGGACAGGATTATGGCTTTTTATCTGCTTCCTTAAGTGAGCTGACAAAAGCAGCAAACAATGCAGGAAATTATGACGCAAAAAAATGTCATGAATATGCACGTGATAATTTTAATGCAGCCAGCATGGCAGATAAATACCTGGTGTATTTTGAAAAAGTGCTTAACGGTGAAAACATCAATAAAGAACCTCCACGTTTGCAAAAAAAGCAGGAAAAAAAGCATCTGGATTTTTATTGGTAGAAGTCTAATATACTAGTTAGAGTCTGTCAATAAAGCACAGCTTATATAAAAAGCACCAAATCACAAAACTTGTCCCTGTCTGCCGACAGGCAGGCGGCGTAATGAAATGGAGACGGATGACAAATTTCAAATAAATTACCAATTACCAAAATACCAATTATCAAAATTCCAATGACAAAAACAGATTGTAGCGAACCATATCCGTTTTCGCTGCCTGTCAGCCCTGCATAGGTTTTAGCGTAAGGCAGGCTGGGATAAGTTCCCGAAACAAGTTCGGGACAGGTCTTGGAATTTTGACCATTGAATATTGGAATTTATTTGTTGTTTGACTTCGTCTTTTTCCTCCTTGCAAGGCATAGTCAAAGCAACCCTTCGACTATGCTCAGGACAGCGACTTTGCCTCTGCCCTTGCTTCGTTCGTCAATTGTTATTTGTGTTTTGGAATTTCATTATTCAATTATAGATAAATGTCCGACTTTATGGACACGCACTAGTGTCATGTCAAGTCAAATATGATGGTTAAGTTGAAGGTATTTTTTTGATTTTTTCAAAATAAAAAAAAGTAAGCATAGCCGTAGCTACGTGAGTCTTTTTTTTATGAAGAAAAAACGAAAAAGAACAAAACTTGGGGCGTCATATTTGGCTTGACATGACACTAGTTATATGCATCATAATCATCAAACCAGGATAAGATAAATTTATTTATTCTTCTTTACCTTCAAAACCTGTCTGTAGATAAATTTATTAAAGCCAATACTAACCTGATAATTAAATGTATTATGGGTTTTGTAGTAAGTTTCTGGTAATGTTACTTTATCAAGTTCCTTGTCATGCGCTTTTAATCTTTCAGGAAACAGATCATTGCTGACATAATTATATAGTTCTAAATCCAATTTATTTGTATCCTTCAATATTTGCAATGTTTTTGTTGTATTGATAAGTTCATTTTTGATTGAATTATCTTGTACCATCAGTTTTTTCTTATATTTTAAATTCAGCTTTTCGGGACACACTATGCTGAGTAATTTTAATGAATCATCAAAACGTTCTGTCAGCCCAACAAAAAAATAATAGTCACGTAATAACCTTTTTGCTTTTTCAACATCCTCTCCACCGGCAATCATTTTAGTTTGCATGTTATGTTTATTGTCATCATTCATCCATGCCTCAAAACTGACTTTATGCTTGCCCCTTAAACAATGATCCTGGTAAAATGAAGCAGACCTTGTTATTGGATCCCTTAAAAAGGTTAAAAACATTAAACCCGGTTCATTCAGATGCCTGGTAGGTTCAACAAGGTTATGTCCTGATACACACTTTATTTTTCCAAATATTTGTTTGGCATAATCCAAATCTTTCTGGGTAAATATCTTTTTTTTATTTTTTAGCGAATCACAATGCTTTATCCCAAAACTATTCCTGAAAATAAACTTTAATGATGTTCCTGCTGTTTTTTCAATGTGAACAAATATTAACATTGCATTTTCATTTTAATATATTCTGTTTCTTATGAATATTTGCTTTTTTACTTAATTTCGCTATTGTTTCCCGGCTATGTAGTGTGCGGGATTTAAAGTTATTATGAATATCCGTTTGTTTACCTAATATTTTTCATTGATTAGAAAGCCAGTTATCATTAACCTATTGTCAAACTACATTATTATCAGGACATCCAAAAAATTACTATGTAAAAATTTATTATTATTCTTAATCTCAAATCTATGTTGGCTATGTGTCCTACTGTGGTTCAAAAAACGGAGCAGATGCCCGCGTGGAACCACAGTAGAACACATAGAATTTCACATAGGGTTTAAGCAATAATAATAAGATAACTTAGGTAATCTTCCGGTTGCCCATAAAAATTATTAACGATTTATCCGTACAAAATTAATAAAATTCCCCGAACATTATGTCGCTTTATATTTCAGGCGGCATAAAATCATATGATTCATCATGAAATTCATTAACATAAGCTTTTGTCCCTCTCTTTACTTTTCACAGGGATTACGCTCGGCTGCCGCCTCGCGTGATCCCGAAAAGGGGGATAGTCAAGCCCAAAAACCCGACTTCACTTCGTTACGTCAGTATTTTTTGTTTCCCCGCCACTTACAAAAACAAGTTTTTGGCGTATAATGCTGTTCATTTCCAATGGGATTACGCTCGGCTCCCGCCTCGCGTGATCCCGAAAAGGGGGATAGTCAAGCCCAAAAACCCGACTTCACTTCGTTACGTCAGTATTTTTTGTTTCCCCGCCACTTACAAAAAC
>JBNJGX010000021.1:0-14889 GCA_051748025.1 Bacteroidota bacterium | reverse complement strand
TCCCGAAAAGGGGGATAGTCAAGCCCAAAAACCCGACTTCACTTCGTTACGTCAGTATTTTTTGTTTCCCCGCCACTTACAAAAACAAGTTTTTGGCGTGGCGGGGAAACAAAAAACCCGACTGACCTTGTCAGTCGGGTTTTTGGGCTTGCGGAGAGAGAGGGATTCGAACCCCCGGAGCCCGTGAGAGCTCAATGGTTTTCAAGACCACCGCATTCGACCGCTCTGCCATCTCTCCTTTTCTGGTATTGCTTTTATTTTAATTGGAATGCAAATATATTATCTTTTTCTCAACTGTCAAAATGTTTTTTTAAGTGATTTTAACCTGTTTCAACAATTAATATATTACTGACATATGATGATTAATTATTGGCATCAATGAATGAGATTTAATAAAAGTGTATTTGTTTTTATAAAAAATGAGGTTTATCTTTGCCTCATATGTACAAAACAAGCATAAAACCCCCGAAGTTATTAACAATTTGGGGGATTTATTAACAATTTTGGAAATATTTGTCTATAAATTTGCACAGGACGCACAATCAACTATATTTGCAATTAGAATGAAATAAAGTAACACTATTTTTTAACTTTAAAACCTAATATTATGAACAAAACAGAATTGATTGATGCTATTGCTAAAAAAGCAAATTTGACAAAAGCTGATTCTAAAAAAGCACTCGAAGCTTTTCTTGACACCACAAAGCAAAGTCTAAAAAAAGGCGACCGTGTTGCGTTAATTGGATTTGGTTCTTTTTCAGTATCTAAAAGATCAGCCCGTAAAGGCAGAAACCCACAAAAACCAAATCAGGTGATCAATATTCCAGCTAAAAAGGTTGTTAAATTCTCCGCTGGAAGTGATTTGAAAAATGCTGTAAAATAATTCTTTTTTTTGAAGAATTGGAAAAAGGAGCACACATCATGCTCCTTTTTTTTTGTCTTATCAGTAAACATCGATTTTTTGTATGCATGATTACAAAAGAAAACTGACTCAGTTTCTTCTGCAATTTATTTATAAACGCAGGATTGAACGGATTGAAGAAGTGCTGAATTTCAGAACCGGTTATGTCAGTGTTGTGCTTGAAGATATTTATCAATCACAAAATGCCAGCGCTGTGCTTCGATCCTGCGATTGTTTCGGAATACAGAATGTACATATCATAGAAAACCAAAACACTTATACACTCAATCCGGATGTAACCATGGGGGCAGAAAAATGGCTTAACCTCCACCATCACAATGCATATCAAAACAATACAGTACCTGCTGTAAAAAGACTTAAAAACGATGGCTACAGAATTATTGCCACCACACCCCATATAAATGACATTAACCTTGATGTGTTCGATATTGAAAAGGGGAAATTTGCCTTGTGTTTTGGGTCAGAAAAACCCGGACTATCTGCGGATATTATTGAGCAGGCTGATGAATATCTCCGTATCCCCATGTATGGATTTACTGAAAGTTTCAACATTTCTGTTTCTGCTGCCATCATTTTGCATCACCTCACATTGAAATTACATCAATCTGACATTCAATGGCAGATTGAACCGGAAGAATATGAAGACCTAAAACTTGACTGGATAAAAAAAAGCCTGAAAAAACCGGAATTGCTCATCAAAGAATTTGAAAAACTCAATCCGCATTTAAAATAATCAAGGGCTCCCTAAATAAATGATCACCGGTGTCAACGTGAAGCACATAATTCCCGGATGGCAAGTTTACATCAATTTTTGTTTTGTTTCCAAACAAACTTTTTGTCAACAATGCTTGCCCGGCAATACTGTAAATTGTTATTTTCCCTTCAGAAATATTATCAGGCAATTGCAGGATAAAATTGTCAGTAGCCGGGTTTGGAAAAACCTGTAATCCGGAAAAAGATGATTGAGGCACATTTGATTCCTGTATATGCTGTTGGTAAAACATATCAGCACTATCCACTGCCCGGTTTATCTCTAACATCCCGTTACCGGCCATCACCGCAAAACATACTGTAACTGTATCAACAGGCGGAATGCTAAAATTCCCTGCACTAAAGACCTGTGCCACATCACTGCCATTGTTTTCCATTCCTGCACTGTAATTGGTATTACTAAGGGTATAGAATTTTTCCTCATCTGAAAAGCCGTCATTAAGAATAACCAAATCGCCACTGGTCGAACGCTGATCAAGTGCATATTGGTTTTCTTCCTGTGGTGATAACAGTTTTACAGCACTGTGAAATACTTGTTCCCCTGTGTGATAAGTATAGCCAAAATTTTTGAGACTGTCATACATTGTGCGGTTGCGGGTAGGTTTTATCAGATCCCAGTCAAAAAACAGACCGGCATACCAGTTGTCAAGCGATGATAAATTGTGATTGATGAAATCGTATTTTAAAATATATAGGTTATCATTATTTTCCGGGGCAATGCTTGTTTGAATGATCTCCAGGTTGACAGCATTTTCAACATCTTCAGCAAAAAAGACGCTTTTAATGCTTTCTTTGCTGTCCGGATAGTTGATATATTCCGGCAAGTCATCATAAGTAAACTTATTAATATTGCGAATACCATCGAAAATTACACCGGAACTTTTTCCTGTTATCAATCCTCCATCATAAAACAAATCCCTGATGTTGGAATAATTGTATCCCCTGCCGTTTTTACGGTATAAATCAGAAAATCCCAACCTGCCATTGCCCGGAATACTTAGTTGCATATCTGCATTGGTAAGCGTTTTCCATGAGGGCATTACATCAAATTCTATGTATTGGGTACGCTCCCAGTCTCCGTCACTCATTTCGAGACTTAGTACAATATGCTCATCCGCTGAAATACCGGACAATATCTCAAGTTGAATGGGATTATCTAAAACTGGGAAAGCCTGTAAACTGTCCAAAGCACCAATGTCAATACTTGTGGTAAGCAAATTAATATTGGTACTATTTGTACTTATATCTACTTGTAAATCCTGAGCAGGGGAAAGGTAATTGAAAAATTCCCCTTTGATTTCCACCAATAAACTGTTTTCATAATTATCCTCCCTGTCATCAATAATTTCAATGTTGCGGAAATTTACACCGGGCTGGAAACCGTCTGTTAGTGCATGGTAGGCATTGAGCCTGCCCGTACCCATCAATCCGGCATAGTCAATATTGTATGGTATGGTATCAATAACATCAGTGGTATTTTTCAGCCGCTCAAGAACCTGATTGGCAGACATCCCCGGGTAATGAGAACGAACCAAGCCGGCAATCCCGCTTACCACAGGACTTGCAAATGATGTGCCTGCAGATACATTGCGATATCCACCGCCATCTTTAATGGTATGCATATTGGTACCCGGCGCTGACATATCGACATGATAACCATAACTGGAACCATCCCATTTTTCATCATCAGAAGTGGTGGCAGCCACAGAAAGCACATTATCATAACTGGCAGGATAAAAATTATCCATATTATCATCATTGCCACAAGCCGCTACCACCAGGGCGTTCTTGTTAATGGCTGCATAATTCACCATGTCCTGTTCAAACTCACTGTATTGATGATTGCCCCAGGAGCAATTTATAATGGATGCACCTGAATTGGCAGCATATACAATGCCTTCATAACCACGGGTTATCAAACTGTCGCTATCACTTATTTTTACCGGCAATATCCGGCAGTCAAATCCCGGACCTGTAATGCCCTTGCCATTATCAGTATCTGCCGCAGCCAGGCCGGATACCCAGGTGCCATGATTGCTGTAATCTGTTTGCGGATTGTTGTCATTATCTCCCAGGTCCCAACCACGAAAATTATCCACATATCCGTCATTGTCATTATCAATACCGTCCAACGGATCATCCCGGTTGTATGCAATATTATAAACCAAATCTTCATGCCCCAGATCAATACCGGTATCTGTTATTCCGATGATCATATTGGTATCCCCGGTTTGTACATCAAAAGCAGAATAGGCATCAATGATATCAAGGTAATATTGATTGGATTCATTCAATGGATCATCAGGCACATATAACAACTCCTGAAGCTGCAGGTTTTCAGCATATGCAGTTATTGGTGATTTTTTGAATGTCTGGCGTATAAAATCAATATGTTTTGAGGTCCCTGTTGAACATCTGAAATAACGGGTAAGATCAATTAGTTGCTGTCCATGTTGATTTTTCTCCCGGGAAGGGGATTTTGCATTTGGGAATACAGGCTCAATTGACAATAAATCTGCTTTATACAGCTTAGAAATGTCTGTGTCATTCAATAAATCTGTATAGGTATATCCTGGTTTTAATTTAATAACAATACCCCCTGCACCTGAAACTTGCTGCGCCGGGGAATGCTGAGCTACAGAAAAATGAACACTCAGCAATACAGATAATATCAATAGGAATGACCTCATATAAGCTTTACAAATATTCAATGCAAGATACAAAATTAATGACAAAATTCAATTATTTTATTGATTAAAACCGGTTGTCAAATATAATGGTTCATTTAAATTGAATTTTAGCTTGTGACAAATCATAATACCGGATAAAGCTTTGCTTACAAGATTCAACTGTCAATCAAACCTGCATTGGCAAGCAGTTGTTGCATTTTTTGTTGCATTTCACGGGCTTTGTTTGCAGCCGCCGTTTCAAAATTGGTATCATTACCTGCAAAAATGATACTGCGTGAAGCATTAACCAGCAATCCACACTGTTTATTCATCCCATATTGTGCGACTTCTTCGAGGCTGCCTCCCTGGGCACCAACACCAGGCACAAGCAAAAAATGCTCAGGAATAATTTTTCTGATTTCGCCAATCATGTCAGCGCGGGTTGCACCTGCCACATACATCAGTTTATCTTTATCTGCCCAGGTTTTAGAAATTTTCAGAACCTTTTCGAACAACCTGTCATTGCCATCACTGTGATATTGAAAATCTTCAGCACCCGCATTGGATGTCAGAGCAAGTAAAATCACATGTTTATTATCATACTTAAGGAAAGGGGTCACAGAATCTTTGCCCATATACGGAGCCACTGTGATGGCATCAAAGTCCATTTTTTCAAAAAAAGCACGGGCATACAGGTTAGATGTATTACCGATATCACCGCGTTTAGCATCAGCAATGACAAAGAGACCGGGGAAGCTGTTGCGAATAAATTTCAAAGATTTTTCCAGGGAAATCAAGCCGGCAGAGCCGAGGCTTTCATAAAAAGCAAGGTTGGGTTTAAAAGCAACGGCATAAGGGGCAGTAGCGCGTATAATGGCTTTGTTAAATTCAAATACCGGGTCGTTAGTTTGTTTAAGGTGTTGTGGAATTTTTGTTATATCGGAGTCCAGGCCAATACACAGAAAGGATTTTTTTTCTTTTACGTTGTTGAATATTTGTTCACATGTCATATCTCAGGGGGTATTTATTCTTCTTCAGTTTCACTTTTCAGTCTTTCGGCATTTTCGGCCATATTTAGTTTTTCAATGACTTCGGTAAGGTTGCCGTTCATTATTTCCTGGAGGTTGTACATAGTCAGGTTGATGCGGTGGTCGGTTACCCTGCCTTGCGGAAAGTTGTATGTCCGGATCTTAGCTGACCTGTCACCTGTTGAAACCATGGTTTTACGCCGTGATGCAATATCATCGAGGTATTTTTGATGTTCAAGGTTATACAGCCTTGTACGCAGTTCTTTCATAGCAGCGTTAAGGTTTTTTAATTTGGATTTTTCATCCTGGCATGTTACGACAATCCCTGAGGGGATATGTGTCAGGCGTATAGCAGAATAAGTTGTATTGACTGATTGTCCGCCGGGCCCTGAGGAGCAGAACTCATCACGTTTGATATCGGCAGGGTTAATTTGAATATCCACTTCTTCGGCTTCCGGAAAGACAGCTACTGAAGCTGCGGAGGTATGCACCCTTCCCTGGGTTTCTGTTTGTGGGACACGCTGCACCCTGTGCACACCAGATTCATATTTCAGTACACCATACACACCATCTCCACTGACATTTGCTACAATTTCCTTATATCCTCCCTGTGTTCCTTCAGTTGTACGGGTAACATCAATTTTCCAGTTTTTGGTTTCACAGAACTTTGTGTACATCCTGAACAACTCACCAGCAAAAATGCTTGCTTCGTCGCCACCGGACCCAGCCCTTATCTCTATCACTGCATTTTTATCATCTTCGGGGTCTTTGGGGATAAGCAGGTATTTTATTTTTTCCTCGGTTGGTTCCTTTTTTTCCTGCAATTCTTCCAGTTCCATTTTGGCCATTTCGCGCATTTCGCCATCAGCTTCAGCATCTATCATTTCTTTGGCATCTTCAATACCGTTAATAATGGCAAGATATTCATTGTAGGCTTCAATAATTGGTTCAAGGTCCTTGTATTCTTTATTGAGTTTTATGTATTTATCCATATCAGATGTCACCGACGGTTCTGATAAAAGCTTTTCAACTTCTTCATAGCGTTTTTTCACACCTTCGAGCTTGTTGAGTATCATATTTTGTTTCATACAATCAGTCAATTAATAAGTAAAACATTCTGTATCAGTTTTAATTGTCAGTTTATTTTCATCAGCCTCTTCAACATGGCCGATGACTTTTGCCTCAAGTTTGAATTTATCAGCAATATTCAGAATAGGCGTAACGGCTTTTTTGTTGACATAAAATTCAAACCTGTGTCCCATATTAAACACCTGATACATTTCGCGCAGGTCAATACCGGATTCTTTTTGGATAAAATCAAAAAGTGGCGGAGGCGTAAACAGGTTATTTTTGATGACATGTTTGTTTTTCACAAAATTCATAACTTTTGTTTGTCCGCCCCCACTACAATGTATCATCCCATGAATATCCTCACGGTGGTCTTTGAGCACCTGATCTACGATGGGGGCATATGTTCTTGTGGGGGAAAGGAGCAGTTTCCCAACCGTAACATTCAGGTTTTTGATGATATCTGTTAATTCTTTGGAACCTGTATAAGCCAAATCACCTGGTAATTGCGGGTCGAAAGATTCAGGGTATTTTTTACCCAGGTAGTGATCAAACACATCGTGCCTTGCTGAAGTCAGGCCGTTACTGCCAATACCGGAATTATATTCATTTTCATAAGTTGTTTGCCCGGCACTTGCCAGGCCGACAATCACATCACCGGTTTGAATATTATCATTGGAAATGACAGTTTCTTTTTTGATGCGGCATGTTACAGTAGAATCAACAATAATTGTTCTGACAAGATCTCCCACATCAGCGGTTTCGCCTCCGGTCAGATAAATGTTGATTCCCATTTGTCTTAATTGTTCAAGTACTTCTTCGGTCCCCTGGATGATGGCAGCAATGACTTCACCGGGGATTAAATTTTTGTTCCGGCCAATGGTTGAAGAAAGCAGGATATTATCGGTAGCGCCAACACATAAGAGGTCATCCACATTCATGATAACCGCATCCTGAGCAATGCCTTTCCACACACTGATATCACCGGTTTCTTTCCAATACAGGTAGGCCAGTGATGATTTGGTTCCTGCACCGTCGGCATGCATGATATTACAAAAATCATCATCACCACCGAGGATATCGGGTAAAATTTTACAAAATGCATTCGGAAAAATCCCTTTGTCAATATTTTTCAATGCATTGTGGACATCTTCTTTAGCTGCAGAAACACCCCTTTTGCTGTATTTATCAGAAAAATTTTTCATCATTCAATTTGACCTTATGGTTATAGACAAATAAAAGGCGTCCATCAACATTCAATGGACGCCTATAACATTATTTAGCTAAGTTAAAATTCTCCGCCACCAACTTCAATTTCAGCATCACCTTTTTTGATGACATTTTCATTTTCGGCTTCAAAGGGATCTTCCCCGGGTTCGAGGCCGTAAGTTTTAGATTCGACACTGAATTCAGTTCTCCGGTTTAGCTGATGGGCAATTTCTCTTTGTTCCTTATTCGGCAGATCGAGAATAAACCCTTCAGTAAGGATATCACCAGGTTCGAGGAAATCGTGTTTTTTTGCGATTGTAGAATCAACGGTCCTTGGCATAGATTCGCCAAAACCTCTCCACGTAAGCCTTTCTTTCTCAATACCTTTTTCAGTGAGGTAATCCACACAAGATTTGGCACGTGCTTCAGACAGCTCCATATTGCTTTCATCCGATCCCCTGAAGTCGGTATGTGCTCTCATTTCAATGGCAAGATGAGGGTTATCATTGAGGGTTTTTACCAGTTCATCGAGAGCAACGGTAGATTCAGGTCTCAGTTCAGCTTTTGCAAGATCATATTCAATATTTGGCAATTCTATAACTTTGGGAATACTGGCCATGTTAATATCAATTACAATGGTAGTATCCTGTAAAATGTCCCTTGTGGTAAATGTGTAAGTATTGGCAAAATAATCTTCACCAAGAGATGCTTTTAGGATGTAATCTTTTTCTTCTTCAACATTTTCAAAAACATAAACGCCGTCTTCTCCGGTTTCAAAAGCCTGTTGCACACCTTCATCGGTCATAAGCTGAATTTTAGCACCTTTGAGCCTGTAAGAATACCTGGGTTTGGTTGTATCCCGCACCACTCCCCGTACTGATATATCCAGCGGCGGCAACCGGAATTCATAAATATCATCCATACCTTTACCGCCGGGTCTGTTTGAGGAAAAATAACCAACTTCTCTTTCCCCTTTAAAAATAATTTTAAAATCATCAGCAGCCGAATTAACAGGAGGTCTCAGGTTGACAGGTTCTTCAAACCCACCTTCCCCGTCGGGTTTTGCTTCAAATATATCAAGCCCCCCCATTCCAACATGTCCGTCGGAGGCGAAATACAGGGTGCCATCTTCTCTCATGGTTGGAAAAACTTCATCCTCTGCTGTGTTAATGGTTTTACCCAGGTTAGTTGGTTCACCCCACTCCGCTTTTGTGTCAGCCCGGCTGATCACATAGAGGTCACTGCCACCAAACCCATCCGGGGTATTGGCGGAGAAGTATAATTTCGTTTCATCAGGGGATAATTCCGGATATGCAACTTCGTATTCGCCAAAACCGGGGATTTTCAATTTTTCAACACCACTCCATGCTCGTCCACGTTGGGTCGCGGTATAAATCTGGCATGGGATATCCACATCATCTCCACTAAAACAACGTGTAAAGTACATGAAATTTCCTTTATTATTAACACATACGGCACCTTCATCTTCTTCAGAATTCACATATCCCCCTACAGGCATTGCTTCACTCCAGTTTCCTTTGCGGTCTTGCTCAATTTGAAAAATATCGGTAAATTTTTGCCCGCTTTTAAAGTTGTTTCTGTCACCCATGGTACCCTCTCTGGATGTAGTAAAATACACCAAGTCAAAGTCATCATCGCCCCATGCCGGAGCAAAATCCTGTTTCAGGGAATTAAAATAAGCCATGTTGCTAATTTCGTAACGGGCGGGTTTATTTTCCCATTTTGGCACAACTTTACATGATTCGATTCCAACTTTTGCACGGTGGTCATCCGGCACCAAATCAAGGTAAGTTTCATACACCTCAATGGCATCTTCATATTTACCGTTCATACGCAAGGCATCCGCATAATACAATCGTGCTTCAGGCTTAAGCCTTTGGGAGTTGGCTTTCAGCGCCTTACGGAAATATTCCTCCGCTTTTTTGGAATTTCGCATCTCCCTGTAGCAATATCCTATCCTGTATGCAACAAGGGCTGTTTGTTCTGAGCTCTTTAAATCGGGCAAAGCTTCGGTATAATAATCAATGGCTTCTCCAAACCTGTATTGGTCAAAAGCTTTATCACCATCTTTTACGCCTGTTTGTGCGTTAGCATTGTTAAAAAACAATCCTGCCAAAAGCATCAAAAATATTAATCGTTTCATAATAATATATGTTTTTTCAGGTTACTAAATTAATCAAATCTGTGAAATCCGAAAGCCAATATGTTAAAATATTACCGGATTTCAAGAAACACATCTTTTTTAAAGGTTTTATCACTTATTATATCTTTTGTTGAAACACGTACACTCTCAGGCACATAAGGTTGTTTTCTGAAATATATCTGATACACAGTGTCTGTCTTAAGTTCAAAATCATACATCCCTTCGTTGTCTGTCTTAACTTTTTCGATCACATTTCCATTCTGATTACAAAGTTCAACTTGTACATTATTGATTGTTTCTTTTCGCATTTTATCATAGACTTTTCCTTTGATCTGAGCAGCCACTCCCGGGTTAATAAAATGGTAGATGTCAGATTTTCCAATCCCCCCTCTTCGCTGTGATGTCAAATAGCCTTCATTTTTATCATCTCTGAATACGATGCCATAATCATCAGCGGGGGAGTTCACAGGGCTTTTCATGTTTTTCACTTCATAAGAGGCTGTACCTGTTTTTTTTGCTTCAAAAATATCCAGTCCTCCCATACTGTTGTGGCCGTCAGAGGCAAAATATAAAAGTCCGTTTTTACGTATATACGGGAAACAATCGTCATGTTCGGTATTGATATCCGGTCCGAGGTTTTTCGGAGCCCCCCATGGTTTTGATTTTCTTTCACGCGTTACCATGTAGATGTCTTTCCCACCATAGCCACCCAGCATGGAATCAACCACAAAATACAATGTACATTCATCATCAGCAATAGAAGGATGGCCGATACTGATGCCTTCGGGGATTCCGGGTATGATCACTTCCCTGGTACTTGTCCAGTAAGAACCGCGTCTTTTTGCTTTATATATGCGGCATGGCCTGTCAGCCTTGGGGTCATAGTCGCAGCGGGTAAAATATAAAACGTTATACCGTCTGTTAAGGCTGGCAGCCCCTTCGTCGTATTTGGTATTCACGGTTCCCCATGTTTTTTCGGGCAGCTTCCATTGTCCGCTTTTATCACGTTCTGCCTCATAGATATTGGTAAAAAGCTGACCCGATTCCAGGTTAATATCTGGGTCATCAAGTATTGACCGGGAAGAAGTAAAAAAAATCTTTTCATAATCCCTGTATCCGAAAAAAGGACAAAAATCCATTTCTCCTGAATTGAGTATTGCTGCTATTTTAACTTTAATGTTAGAAGGGTTTTCCAGCATTTCCAAAGTCTGATTAATTCTGTCAATTTCTTCATCGACACGGGGATCATCCGGATACATTTTTTCATATTTTTCAATGGCCATTAAAGCCGAGTCAAATTCTTCATGTTGCAGGTATGCCTCAGCCATTTCAAAATACATATCATGATCATGATAGTTGTACTGGTCAGCTTTGTTGTAATGTGCCAGCGCATTTTCCGGATCAGAAATTTGCATGTATGCCCTGGCCGTTTTATAAGATACTTCCGCCCTTGTTTTTCTGGATTTATCGCTTCTTTGAAATTCCTCTTTGTAATAATCAATAGCGGTTTTATACTGTTCCCGTTCAAAAGCCCTGTCACCTTTTCTGAGGTATCGCTGGGCTTTAACAGGCATTGATAAAACCAAAAAACTCACAATCATTATGTTTATTACAACAGGTTTCATTTTGTTTGTTTTCGTTATGCTTGTTTTGGTGTAAAAATAGCAAAGCTCCATCATTTTACAAAATGATGCAAAATGAATGCCGAAATATTAAAACCGGGAAAAATTTGTAACTAATCAGTTAAAAATGGTTGCTCTATTAAATAGTGTGTGTCTATAAAGTCGGACATTTATTGAAATGAATAATGGGAGTCCGGAGTCGGAAGACCGAAGACCGAAGTAAAGCATACATTTATTTTAAAGTAAAAATTATATTTGATAATCCTCCTGACAGGTGTTTTTTTGTCCCTTATCTTATCAGTTGCAGTGTTCCTCGCTTTTCAACCGGACGGCCGGTAGTATCATATGCCTGAATAATGTAAAAATACAGCCCTTCACTTGCATTTTCATTGCCATGAATTTTACCGTCCCAGCCTTTTTCCGGATCTGTCCATTTATAAACAGTTTGTCCAGAACGGGATGTAATAACAGCTTTAAAACCGGACAAACGAGAATCAATCAAAACCTTAAATTCATCAAAATAGCCATCATTATTGGGGGTAAAAAAGTTAGGTGCCCGTATTAATGATTTATCAGGCCTAACCTCAGGCATGGTAAATGTATCATGACAATGTTCGTCGTCTGACACTTGCAATTCAATTGTGTTAACCAGTGCATCCAGTTGTAATTCAGGTTCTTTGCTTTCACTCTGGAGACGGTCATTGACATACCATTTATAGTAAAGGTTATTGCTGTATTCCTGGTTTTTAAAATGCGTCAGATTTTCTGTGCGGGCAGAAAACCCATCCATTGACAGTTCAATTTGAAAGTTTGCCTCAAGGATATCTTTTGATTCAATTTCAATCTGTTTTTTGTTAGAACAACCATTTTTATCTATCCAGGTCAGCACATGTTTACCCGGCTGCACATCAATGTTTTCATCAGGATCAACTTGTCTGCCATTGAGGTAATATTTTGTTATCTCAGGATTTTCAGCAAGGTAAATTGAACCATTTTGTTTACAATTTTCATGTTTTAGCTTATACTCAATTTCTGTTTGTTCGGGTATAGAAAAAATGACAGAATCCGATTGTTTTGCATCATTTTTATTAATAATGTGGCAAATTGCTTTTTTGTCAGCAGATTTCCTGAATTTTAAGCGGTATTTATTGGGCTCAATTTCTTTACTCAGCATGTTTGGGGCTTCAGGGTAATGGTTTTCATCTAAAACAATAACAGCGCAGTCGCCCGGACAACGGGGTGTTTTAATGTCCCTGATTATTTTATCCGGCGCAACAAAATGCACTGTTATTGAATCCGAGAACCTGTCTCCTTCATCCACTTCGGTTCGTGTTATTACATACCGGCCAAAGTTTTGAGCTTCAATATTTATAGTTCCATCATCATTCTCAAAAATATCAATGTCTTCCGGGGTTTGCCATTTTCCTTTATGGAAATTGCACGCAATACGGCATTCGAGTGATTGAACAATTGTGTCTTTACTGCTGAATATCTCCGGTTTTTCACAAAAAGTAACCTGATAGACAATACTGTCACCGTTGTTATGCCAGAGGACTTCATAATCACCGTATTCAGGACAAGTAATAAGGCATTTATTCTGATCAGATTGTGTTATTTTAACATCTGAAATGCTTTTCCAGGTACCTTTTTCATCAGATTTCAGGTGTACTTTCCTGTTGTAACAGGTGATTTTTATATTTTCTTTTTTCTTTTTTGTTCCATCATCTTGATTAGAATAATTTGATTCAGCATCAGGTGCCTTGTTGTTATTTTTATCTGTATCTGTATAAACACGAGATACATCATTATCAACATTATCAATATCCTGCCTGTGCTGTTCAGAGGTTTGGTTTATTTGCTCATCAATCTTTTGCTGATTTACCACAAGCAATGATACTGCTGTTACCAGTACAATTCCGGCAGCCATCCAACCACCATACCGGGACATAAAGTGTTTTAAGCCCGGTTTTGGTTTGTTAGCCTTAATATATTGAGAAACATCATGGGATGGATTGATTTCCATCTTTTCCAATTTGTTTCTGATATGTTTATCAAAATCATTCATTTTTGTAACCAAGTTTTTCCATTTCAATTTTCAAGGTTTGTCTGGCTTTCCCGAGTTGGGTTCGTGATGTATTTTCACTTATTCCCAGCATTTCAGCAATTTCTTTGTGTTTATATCCCTCTAACACAAATAAATTAAAAACCGTCCGGTAGCCTGCTGGCAACTTCTGGATACATTTCAGTATCTCTTTTTCATTCATTCCTGATACAGCATCATTATCAAGAGAAGCCACATCATAGTTGTCATCTTTTGTAAAATATTGATGCAACCGGTAATTTTTTGATCGCAACAGGTTAATAGCGGTATTCACGGTAATTCGTTTCATCCAGCCTTCAAAAGAACCTTGAAATTTATATCCTTCAATATTTCCGAAAATGGTAAGGAAAGCTTCTTGTAATATATCTTCAGCCTCAGCACGATTTGCACTATATCTCATACAAATCCCAAACAAAACGGGGGCATATTTATCATAGAGCTTATTAAATGCTCTCCCGTCTCTTTGTTTGCATCTTTTGACAAGTTTCTTTTCCTCACTCATTTTACATTACATTAACCAGACAAAATCCGGGTGTTTTTCGTTGCCTGAAAAAAAACAATCATATATACTTCACAGTTTGATTATAAAAATTCACTGATAATATTATTAACGAAAATACCTCAAAAATTCGGATTCAGCAGTAAAAAATGCTTAAATATGCATTTTAATTCCTGTGTTACTGATATCATCAGGAATTAATAAAATCAGAAGTCTGTCCTTGTCTTACAATGAAATATCTCATTTTCAGGATGGGTAGCGGAATAAAACTATAAAAATACAGTTTTCCTGTTTTGTGCACGTCGTTATCGCCCAAATAAAGCAGTGCTGATAATCAATAAGTTAAAATTTTAAATTTTGTAATTTGGGTGCTGCAACCTATTTTTAGGGCATGTTTATACGCAAAAATAAGAATAGGAGCAGTTCTATAAGTATCCAAATAATCTCCAAAATTAAAGGGAAGTATAAAGTTGTTTAGACAATTGGTTGTCCCCATACCAAAAGAGAAGAGGAATTACTTTTGGTAATTGCAAAGACTGAGTTAGAGAGACAATAAGGACTTCAAAGTCTTTTTGTTGAACATGATGATTTAGTAGTAGATAGCTTTGTAAATAGCATTGCTAATGATGACTTACAGATAGTTGGTTCGGAATTGATTTTGAGTAAAATTTAACTTTGCAAAATGGAAATAAAGTTGGATATTAAATGTAGAATGTAAAATTTTCAATGATGAATGTAGAATGAATAAAAATAGAATGAAAAGATAATAGATTCCGATTTAAGTGAATGTAATGAACTGGTAGCTATATTTGCAAAAAGTATAAAAACAGCTCAAA
>JBNJGX010000020.1:0-18354 GCA_051748025.1 Bacteroidota bacterium | reverse complement strand
GAACCCGCTTTATTTACAGGATCAGCAAAATGCTGAAGTGATACCCATTGTGGCAGATGAAGATGAACAGTCATTGATGGACACCGAATTGCCGGAGGAGTTGCCGATACTGCCATTACGGAACACAGTACTTTTTCCCGGTGTGGTAATGCCACTGACTGTCGGAAGGGAAAAATCAAAACAACTTATTAATGATGTAAATAACGGTTCAAGGTTATTGGGATGTACCGCCCAAAAAAATTCCGAGATTGACAATCCTGCCCAGAAAGACCTGCATGAAACGGGCACACTGGCCAGAATACTAAAGATCATTGAAATGCCTGATAAAACAGTTTCAGTGATCATACAAGGGCTTAAGCGTTTTAATCTTGTTGATATCATAGCAACTGAACCATACTTCAAGGCACATACAGCTTCACTCCCGGAACTGTTGCCTTATGAAGAAGACAGGGAATTCACTGCCCTTGTGTCTTCAGTTAAAGATGTGGCCTTACAGATTGTAAAACTGAACAGAGCCATTCCCCATGAAGTTTCATTTGCCATACAGAATATTCAGCGTCCTACTTTTTTGATCAACTTTATTTGCGCTAACAGTGATATCAAATTGGCGCACAAGCAAGATTTACTGGAAATTGACGATATAAAAGAAAGGGCAACCAAACTGCTGGAGATCCTGAACAAACAGATCGAACAATTACATATCAAAAATGATATTGAGCAAAAAGCCCGTCAGGAAATATCGCAGCAACAAAAAGAATTTCTTCTGCAGCAGCAAATGAAGACCATTCAGGAAGAGCTTGGTGGCAGCCCGATGGAAAAAGAATTGAAAGAGCTGAAAGAAAAGGCAAAAAAGAAGAAATGGTCAAAACCAATTGCTGAGCATTTTGAAAAAGAAGCCGACAAGCTTCAGTTTATGAACCCCGCTGCCGGTGAATATTCAGTACAGCTCAATTACCTGAAAACCATGCTGGAAGTACCGTTTGGTGAATTCACAAAAGACAGTTTCGACCTGAAAAAAGCTGAAAAAGTGCTTAACGAAGACCATTATGGTTTGGATGAAGTAAAGGACAGGATATTGGAACACCTGTCTGTTTTGAAACTGAAAGGGGATATGAAAGCTCCCATCCTGTGCCTGGTTGGGCCTCCCGGTGTTGGAAAAACCAGTTTGGGAAAAAGCATAGCCCGTTCACTTGGCAGAAAATACATTCGTATGTCTTTGGGTGGATTGCGGGATGAATCTGAAATCCGTGGTCATCGCAAAACATACATTGGGGCTATGCCGGGGCGCATTATTCAAAACATCAAAAAAGCAAGATCTGCCAATCCGGTATTTATGCTGGATGAGGTTGATAAAGTAGGCAATGATTTTCGTGGCGATCCGTCATCAGCATTACTGGAAGTACTTGATCCCGAACAAAACCAAACGTTTTATGATAATTATCTCGAAGTAGATTTTGATTTGTCTCACACCATGTTTATTGCTACCGGGAATACCATATCAACTGTCCATCCCGCACTGCGCGACCGGATGGAGATCATTCACATCAGTGGTTATATCCCCGAAGAAAAAATTGAAATTGCCAAACGCCATCTGCTTCCAAGACAACTTAAAAAACATGGGTTAAAAGAAAACCAGATCAGTTTTGAAGATAATGCTTTAAAATACATCGTTGAATTTTATACCAAAGAGTCAGGTGTCCGTAACCTGGAAAAACAAATTGCAACAGTAATCAGGCGCATTGCCAGGAAAATAGCAACCGGTGAAAAAGCCACAAAAAAAGTTAAAACCGGTCATGTCAAAGATATACTTGGTTTCCCAAAATATTACAAGGAAGATTACGAAGGCAATGAGCTGGCAGGCGTGGTTACAGGCCTTGCATGGACACAATATGGCGGAGACATTCTGTACATTGAAACCAGCCTTTCGAAAGGCAATGGCAAACTTACCATCACAGGCAACCTTGGCGATGTGATGAAAGAATCAGCTACCATTGCCCTGGAATACATAAAAGCCCATTCTGATGTTTTAAACCTCGATCCGGAATTATTTAACCACTGGAATGTGCATTTACATGTTCCCGAAGGGGCCATACCTAAAGACGGTCCTTCCGCCGGCATTACAATGGCTGTTTCAATGGCATCGGCATTTACACAAAGAAAAATAAGAAAAAATACTGCCATGACAGGTGAAATTACCCTGCGTGGCCGTGTTATGCCGGTTGGCGGTATCAAAGAAAAAATACTGGCCGCAAAACGCAGCGGTATTACTGAAATTATCCTGTCCGAAAAAAACGAAAAGGACGTGAAAGAAATCAAGGATATGTACAAAAAAGGCCTCAGGTTTCATTATGTGGATACCATCCTGGATGTGCTGGATTTTGCCTTGTTGAAGCAGAAAGTTGATAAACCAAGGGATATTTCAATTTCAGAGAAAGAAGAAAAATAAGCTGTTTGTTGCTAATCAGAGTTATAAAGGTTTCTGTAAATATCGATTAATAAATGTTAATAATAGTTAAAATCGGTTACTTATGAGTCTCCCACCCGGAATGAGAGGTTTTAGGGGTTAGGTTTTAGGGTTAAGATTTCTCATGACCTAAAACCTAACCCCTAACCCCTATTAAAAGTAACCGTTATTAACCATTTTTTACTGATCTGTTACAGCTGTTCAATAGTATGAATATGAAAAGAAAAGACATTAACCTGATGGCACCGGTTGGCTCTTATGAATCGTTGATGGCAGCGATTCAGGGAGGTGCTGATTCGGTGTATTTCGGTGCCGGGCATCTTAATATGCGCTCCCGGTCTTCACATAACTTCACCCTGGATGATTTGTCTGAAATAGCCGCTATTTGCAAAAAACACGGGCTAAAATCCTATTTGACTGTCAATACCGTTATATATGACCATGAGATTAAAGATGCCCATCAAGTCATCAGGGCAGCCAAAGCGGAGGGTATAAGTGCGGTTATTGCTTCAGATCTGGCAGTTATCAGGTTTTGCCGGCAAATTGGCATGGAAGTGCATGCCAGCACCCAATTGAATATTTCCAATACGGAAGCGGTACGGTTTTTTGCTGCTTATTGTGATGTGATGGTAACCGCACGCGAGCTTAATTTAAAACAGGTAAAAACCATTACCAAAACCATTGCTGATGAAAATATTACCGGCCCGTCAGGGAATCTGGTAAAAATTGAAATATTTATACATGGTGCTTTGTGCATGGCCATTTCCGGGAAGTGTTACCTGAGTTTGCATGAATTCAATAAATCAGCCAACCGTGGCGAATGTTACCAGACCTGCCGCAGGGCATACCGGGTCATCGATAAAGAAACCGGTTATGAGCTGGAAGTTGACAATGAGTATATCATGTCGCCAAAAGATTTAAAAACCATTGATTTTCTTGATAAAATCCTGGATGCGGGCGTGACGGTTCTGAAAATTGAAGGCAGGGCCCGCTCGCCTGAATACGTTAAAACCGTTGTTAAGGCTTATGATGAGGCCATACATGCAGTTGCCGACGGCAGTTTTGGTCAGGAAAAACTAAGAGTCTGGAATGAAAAGCTGAAATCGGTTTTCAACCGCGGGTTCTGGGATGGATATTACCTGGGACAAAAAACAGGCGAATGGGCTGACCAATATGGCAATAAAGCCACCCTCCGGAAACGCTATCTTGGTAAAGGCATGAACTATTTTGATAAAATCGGGGTGGCTGATTTTCTACTTGAAGCCGGAGATCTTCATAAAGGTGATGAGGTTCTTATCTCAGGCCCAACAACCGGTGTCATTGAGCATAAAATTGGGGAAATGCGGGTTGATGATAAGCTTGTAAACACTGCTCCCAAAGGCAGTCGTTGTTCATTTAAGATAGACACAACAATACGCCGTTCAGATAAATTGTACGTGCTGGAAAACCGGTAATATAAAATTATTGTAATAGAACGGCAATAGCTAAAAAAAACCGCCTCTGAATTAAGAGACGGTTTTTCATATAGAAAGAATGTATAATTACTTCATTTTTTCAATAATGGCATCTGCCATTTGCTCTGTGCTTGCCGCACCATTTTTAACCACATCAGGTTTGCCACGCATTTTTAGCATATCATAAGTACGTACTTCTCCTTCTTCGATTATTTCTGCTACAGCCGAACGGACTTTTTTAGAAATATCATATTCTTTCAGGAAATCGAGCATCATACATGCAGATTCAATCATCGCAATCGGATTGACAATGGATGTCTCATATTCAGCATATTTGGGTGCTGAGCCGTGGGTTGGTTCAAACACACCAATACCACTGTCAGGATTAATCTGTGCAGAGCAAGCAAATCCGAGGCCACCGATCAATCCGGCAAACCCATCAGAGACAATATCACCAAACATATTGCCGGCAACGATCACACCATAATCTTCAGGATTTTTGGTCATCCACATCATCTGGGCATCAATGTTTGTGTTTTTTACCCAAATATCCGGATAATGTTTTTTCTGAATTTCAAGGGCCATTTTGTACATCATGCCTGAAGTTTCACGGATGACATTGGGCTTTTCACATACAGTAACAGATTCATAACCAAATTCTTTGGCATAATCAAAAGCAGCACGCAGGATTCTTTCAGTGGCTTTTTTGGTGAATATCCTGGTTGATATAGCCAGCTCTTCGCGTGGTGTCTTGCCAAAATTCTTTTTAAATTTCGGATGTGTCATCAGGGCATTATAAACCTGATCACCGGGATTAGACCATTCTACACCACCATAAAGGCCTTCGGTATTTTGCCTGAAAATAACAGCATCTACCAGTGGTTCTTCAATTTTTCCACCGGGGCCTCTGCGAATAAAGTTAAGCGGATTCCCTTTGTAGGTGCGACAGGGGCGCTGACAAATGTCCAGCCCAAAATGTTGCCGTAATCCCACGATCGGTGAAGCATAAACAAAACCTTTGTCCTGTAATTCCGGAGCCAGTTCATCAGTGGCTTCATCTTTTGGTTTGGATGTAATGGCGCCAAACAACGCAGTTTTGTGCTTTTCAATCAGGTCAATTGTTCGCTGAGGCAATGGATTGCCTTCGGTTTTCCAAAATTCCCAGCCGATATCACCTTCTACATAATCGGCTTCGAAACCTGCTGCTTCAATCACACGGATAGCAGCATCCAATACGGAACGGCCTACACCGTCACCTGGTAACATTACAATTGTACGTTTTGCCATAATTATTTTGTTTAGAATTTGTTTCAAACATTTTAAAAAGCAGGGTAAAGATAATAGCTTATGTAATGAAAACAAAGAAGTTTAAGCAAATAATTGCTTTAAAACATAAATATTGCCTGATAAAATCTTATATCTATATTTGCAGCCGTTTTACAAAAAAATCTTTGATTATGGCATTCCTCACAAAAGAAAAGCTGTTTAGCTGGAGCTGGTTTAAATCGCTGTTTTTGATATTGGCAGGCACTTTTATAATGGCTGTTGCCTTTGTATATTTTATTTCCCCGTATAAGCTTGCCCCCGGTGGAACTTATGGGGTAGCAATTATAATCCACCACCTGATGGGTTGGCCAACAGGTTTTGTTGCACTGGTCATTGATATACCTTTATTGATTATTGGCCTTAAAATACTGGGGCCGCGCTTTGGATGGAAAACCGTTGTCGGGATTGTGGCATTGTCACAGTTTGTAAACTTGTTGATGATTTTCCAGGGTGATGAGGCACTGGTGCCTGATGATCCGTTGTTATCTTCAATATTTGGGGGTGTGATCCTGGGAGCAGGCCTTGGGCTTGTATTGCGTGCCAGGGCAACAACGGGAGGTTCCGATATTATTGCCATGGTTATATCCAAATATACAAAACTGCCATTGGGGCAGTTATTGATCTCCATAGATTCTGTGATTGTGTTATTGGGATTGGTGGCTTTCAAACAATGGGAAATCCCTTTATACTCCTGGATTGTTATTTTCATTACCGGCAGGGTAATTGATATTGTGGTTGAAGGAATATCATACAACAAGAGCCTGATGATCATATCTGATAAAGCCGAAGAAATAAGTGAGAAACTGGTCAAAGACATGCACCGTGGCGGCACGTTTCTGAGGGCGGAAGGCATGTATCACGGAAAAGATAAAAAAGTGATCTTCACTGTTCTCACACGTCGTGAACTTAGCATACTAAAACATTATGTCAACAGCATAGACCCAAATGCCTTTATGAGTGTATCTGATACAAATGAAATTTTGGGAGAAGGGTTTAAATCACTACAGAAATCTATTGAAAAGGAAAATGTTTAACCAGAGAGAAAAAAATTATCATAAGTTGTTAGCTTTGTGCCATGATTCTTGATTTTCTAACATCCTTTGACCTGTATTCCTGGCAGGTTTTTCTGATATTGATATTGGCAGGTTTCGCTGTAGGAATAATAAATACCCTGGCAGGGTCAGGTTCTGTAATCACTTTTTCATTGCTGGTGGCACTGGGTATTCCTGCCCCTATGGCTAATGGGACAATGCGCCTTGGTGTGTTGATGCAAACTTCTACGGCTGCCATACGGTTTTACAGAAAAGGAAAACTGGATATCAATAAAGCGTTAAAGCTGAGCATTCCTGTAATCATTGGGTCCATCACGGGCGCGATGATAGCCGTAAACATACCACATCATTTATTTGAAAAAATTATTGGTGTATCTCTTTTAGTGCTGATGGTTTTTATGATTTTTGATCCAAAAAAATGGATTGAAGAACAAAAAGATAAAACCGGAAGAAAAGTTGGTGTGCTGCAGGTATTGCTTTTTTTCCTGGTGGGAATTTATGGTGGTTTTATTCACATAGGTGTGGGCATCTTTTTATTGTCTGCCCTTGTATTACAAGCAGGTTATGACTTGGTAAAGGCAAATGCCATCAAGGTTTTCATTGTTTTAATGTACAGCCCTTTTGCCATAGCAATATATGTACTGGACGGACAAATGGAATGGGTACTCGGGCTTATCGCTGCCATTGGTCATTTTGCCGGTGGGATTGTGGGTTCACAGTTGGCGATTACCAGAGGGGCCGGATTTGTACGGATACTGCTGATTGTTATTGTATTGGGTTTTTCAGGGCATTTGTTGGGGGTGTGGAATGCCATATTCTGATAAAGAGAGTGGGTGTCAAAGACAGTATTTACCATGGTTTCATTACACCAGATAAAAATTTATGAGTTGGGGGTAAATTTTCAATCCAAATATGCTCAACAATCTGCAATATCTTCATGTTTGAGAATTTGAAAGCTATAAACAAAATTTATTGTTTTGAGTAGTAGTTTTAAATCATAAAACATGATTGTGCTTTAGTAAATATTTCCCTGAAGCATATCATTTGCTTTGTTGTAAATACTACACCTTAGAATTTTCAGCAAAACCTGACTAAAAGAGTTGAACATTATTATCATGTTCAATGTCAAAGGTAAGCCCTTGCAGGCATTGATTATAACGATCCACGAGTTCTTTTTGATCCCTGCCACCGATAAAAATATTGGCAAGCTCATAACTGTAACTATCCTGACCCTGTAAATCACTTAAGTTTGTGTTTTCTTTCACCCTGATTTTCACTTCAAGCGAAGGAATAAATTTTTTCAGGATGCGGATCTCAGAATCCGTGGGCACTTTTCGTACGATTCCGGGTTCAAAGGTACGCAGCATAAAGTTAGCAGCTTTGTTAAACTCGCCATTATTGCCTAGGGTTTTTGGTTTATTGCCAAGGGCAATATTCAACATGATTAAATGGTGAGAGATGCCATGGATCTTTTCAAAAATATCTGTATGTGCCTGAGATATTCGCGGGTTTATCTCCAGTAAATACACTTCATCGGCAGTGGGATTATAGAAATATTCAATATTAAAAGGGGTATGGTCAAGTCCGATTTGCTGAATCACACGACGTGTAACATCAGCCATTCTGAACTGAATTTCCTGTGGCAATGAAGAGGGATATTCGTAGCGTGAGAAAGAAGACCGATCGCCTTCCCGGATGGAATCAACAATACCATAAACCACAACATTACCATTGCTTACATATCCTTCTACAGTACACTGGTGCCCGGTAATCGGACTTTCGGCGATACACCGTTCAGGCATGTCTGTGAATTCCATGGGCATGTTGTATTTTTTCATCAGATAATTGAATGGCTCAGATATAAACTCAATGTGTTTTTTCACTTCTTCCATGTTTTCATAAAACTGAGCCTCACCATTTATTCGATATGCCAGAAAAGAACGGAATGATTTTATTGGTTTTACCCAGAATGGAGCAATCATGTTTAACTTTTCATAGGCACTGTCGTCAAAAGGGTCAAAGGCTTTAAACTGTGGGATATGGTCTGCAATAACTTTAGCCTGCTCCAGACGGCTCCAGTATTTGTTTTCACATTTGGTCATGCTCTCAAGTGATGGGCCGGGAAGTCCGTATTTTTCTGCAATCACAGGTACTAACATTGTACCGGGAAAATCATAATAACTTGCCACAGCGTCGATTTGCCCATGCGCATCAATACGCTCAAAACATAAGTTAATCAATTTTTCCATATCAAATTGGTCTACATCCCGCATTTCAGATATCGAGAGAGCTGCATGGAATTCACAATTTTCGGCTTCTGATAATTTATTCAGTTTTTTCAAGTTGAAATCATCTAAGCCAACGATAAAAACCTGTTTCTTTTTCATTGTCATAGCATCATTGTTTGTTTATAATAAATCCCTTTTAATTTTTTCATCCCATGATTTGCTAAACACACGTGTATCACCGCTATAGGCATCCAGTGTCGCCTTGATAATAAAATGGTTTTTGGTAGATGTCAATACCGTCCGTGTGATGGTTTTCACAAACCAGTCCTTTCTTTCAAAAGTACGTTCACTAATAACCTCTCCACGCACTGTATCATAATTGTTATTTAAATAAGAATAGCGTTCCTTTACTTTTTTCTGTATGGTCCAGTCAATATCATCCAGTCGGTATTTTGCATCATCATTAAGCACATTGAGGCTGACCTCATTGGTGGCCATATTATGGATAACTTTCCAATCCCGTTTGGCCGGTGAGAGAAGACTGGTTTTTAATGGACTTTCCATTTGATGCTTATTAAATGGCCGCAATTTTGTATCTAAAGGCTGAGGTTTTCTCACAGGAATGAAAAACCTGGACTTTTTAAGGTTAATTTGCAAACGCACAGGTTCAGGCGAAGGCCACACAAGCGGCCAATAAGAGGTGGACAAAGCCAGCCTGATTTGATGTCCTTTGGGAAACCGCTGAGCAATGTAATTCATTGTCAGCTTAACAGAATACGTTTTTCCCGGTTTCAATTCTGAAGGATGTTCATCACTGTCACGGTGGGTAAGGTTAAGCACCCCGTAAGTTACACGCGTTGCTCTTCCGTTGGGTGCTATATCTGAAATCCGTGCCGCAATCATTGCAACCGGTTTGTCACTGCTAAGGGTAATATCAAGCTCAGGTGCTCCGAGTATTTCAACATCTTCCTGCAGGGGACGTGAATCAAAAACCAGAGCGCCCCCATCCTCTTCGCGCTGATCACTTGGCAAATCGGTGGATCCAGAATAAGAACACCACTTGCCTGCAAACAAGCCTACACTCAGGGGACTTTGGATATTCATCTCAGGTATAAAATCGGCAATATGATTATCATCATCCAATGTTGCGGGTTTCAGATAATACGTCTTCATCCTTATTTCCGGTGCAGGGAAGTTTTTTTCCGCTATCCACCTGCCTGGCCTTCTGCTGGAAATGGGTGAAACTGTATCCTGCATCCATACACGTAAACCAGGCTCCTTCTCGATGCCATTGTCTATTCCTTTAAGCCAACGGTCCCACCATAGAACTGTCTCTTCCAGGAAATCAATCTTAGGACCTGGACTCCCGTGATGCGGGTATTTATGCCCCCACGGGCCCACTAATCCCCTGACAGGTACGTTCAAATGCTCCATCAATCGAAAAATTGTGTTACTATAGCCGTCAGACCATCCTCCAACAGCAAAAACAGGACAGTTTATCTTATCATAATTCTGATTTACCGAGGCATGTTTCCAGTAATCATCAAACCGCTGATGCTCTAACCATTTCTTTAGCCATAAGCCACTTCCGTCCAGCCGTTCAAGCCACATATCCATCCACCGCTCTCCGACAATTTCAGGATCAGGAGGACAAGAGTTATAAGCAAACATCGTGGATGCCCAGGACAAATTATCTGTGAGAAGATTACCACCCATGTAATGTACATCATCAGAGTAGCGATCATCTGATGAAGCAACAGACACAACCGCCTTTAATTCGGGAGGCTGTAACGCTGCCAGTTGAAGACCATTAAATCCACCCCAGGAAATCCCAATAATACCTACATTTCCATCACACCATGGCTGAGATGCAATCCATCGCAATATTTCCAATCCGTCATCCAGCTCCTGTTGCAAATATTCGTCACGCAAAATACCTTCCGACTCCCCACTTCCGCGTAAATCAACTCGTACCCCGGCATAACCTTTTGAAACATAATAACTGTAAGTTTCCGCATCCCTGACGGCTTTGAAATCACGCTTCCGGTATGGAATGTATTCTAAAATGGCTGGAACAGGTTCCTCTGAAGAAGCATCCGGCAACCATAACTTTGCCGATAATCGAACACCATCTGTCATCGGTATCCACTCATGATCAATTGTTTTCATTTGTTAAATTTGATGTTTACTTTATTTCCTGCCAAATTTACGTCAAAATTTAATCTGAATGACAGGTCTGAAAAAAAATATTTTATTTCTGCCGCTTTTTCAATGCATGTCATAAAGCCTGATTATCAAAACTTATGGTGAGTTATGGTTTTTTTAATGTCAGTAAACATTTTTCAAAACAGAAAAGGTCAGGGTTAGTAAAATTTCCTTCTAAAACAAAAAAACCGGCCATCGACCAGTTTTTTTTTAAGTGGTACCACCTGGAATTGAACCAGGGACACACGGATTTTCAGTCCGTTGCTCTACCAACTGAGCTATGGTACCTCAATTTTGAGAGTGCAAATATAGAGATTATTTTCTTTATCCAAAAAAAATGCCTGAAATTTCCGTTAAATTTCAGGCAAATTCTATCCATATTGTTGACAACAGTAATCTGTAATATCAAAACATTTCTGATTAAATCTTTTCGGTATCAGCTACCTTAGCCAAAAGATCATCATATGGGATTATCAGGTATTTTTTATCACCTTTTTCCAGTTCTGAACCTGAGAATTTTTTGTAATACACTTTGTCTCCAACAGCAACAGATGGATTTTCAATCTGTCCGATCGCTACTACAGTACCATACTGTGGTTTTTCTTTGGCCGTGTCAGGAATGATAATCCCGGAAGCTGTTTTTTCTTCCGTTTCCTCTGTACTGACATCTAACAATACATTTTCATTGAGTGGTTGTAAATCTTTCATAATTTTTCTATTTAATGATTTAACTTATTTTTATTTATCACTGTAATTCTAACAATCTGTCAATTTTATTTTTATCAAAACCCACCACAAATTTACCATTTATTTCGGTTTGTGGAACACCTTTTTGTCCGGTTCGGCTTACAAGTTGCTGAGCCTTGTCCGGATTTTTTGAAATGTCTATCTCCCTGTATTTGATCTGATATTTTTGTAAATATGATTTCAGGCTGTGACAATGTGTGCAACCAGGACTCGTATATATCGTAATGCGTTTTTGTTCTTTTTTGCCAGTTTGTTTGCTGACAAAATAACTGCCTTTGATTAAATTTTCATAAAACTGTGCATCATTACACCCTTTTACCTGGTTAGTTAGTTGCTTGTTTTTAAAAACCAGCAAGGTAGGCACTGAAGTCACATTATATACAGGGTGTATATCACGCACCTTGTTGACATCAGCCATACAGATCATCCCACCATTGCCTTTTTCAGCTGCTTTACTGAGATGCTCAGTTGCACAATGACCGGCCTTGCTTTCTGGTTTGTAAAGCAGGCAATACACTTCATCGTGCGTATCAATTGCTGCCTGAAGCTCGTTATAATTATTTACAACCTGTTTAATCATACATTTTTATTTATAGCACCATTGGCAAATCCCGTACCATGCAAAGCTAAAAAAAGATTTCTGCCCACATAAAAACCTTAATCTCTGATAATCAATATTATGAGAAACTTTCCAACCCTTGCCACCATGTGCTAAAATGACAAAATGACTGCCAAAATTGCATAACAAGAAAAACATGTAAATAAATTATGAATTTTAATTTTTTGGGCGCCACCCCGCCCCTGCACGCATAACCTAACCCGGCGGGGTCGGTCTGCCTGCCAGCCGGTGTAATATTTCACATGGTGGGCAGGCTGGCGGCTTCTATCCTGCATCCTGCGTGCCTGCATTCACAACGCACTGCTTATGATCTTCCTCCGTCAGCTATAGCAGAGCGTTCATGCAAGGCATGCAGGATGCAGGGATATACGCCTCCGCCCTGGCGCAAAATGCTGGGTTAACAGCCCATTAAATGCTTAACAAAATAATTTTCTGATCTTTGTATGGAAATTCTATTAAATAAATATGGTATGTACTTGAACATTGAACATTATATCGAATCACACAGCAGCAAAGAACCGGGAATCTTAAAATCCCTTTTCAGGGAAACCCATTTGCATGCATTACACCCGCGGATGGCATCGGGGCATATCCAGGGGCGGTTGTTATCGCTTTTGAGCAGGTTAAAACAACCCGAACGCATCCTGGAAATCGGAACTTACACGGGTTACTCTGCCATATGTCTTGCTGAAGGCCTGAAAACCGGCGGCAAACTCATCAGCATAGAAATAAATGATGAATTGGAAGCCATCAACAAAAAATACATTGAAAAAGCAGGCATGGTTGATAAAATTCAACTGATTACAGGCGAAGCAAAAACAATCATTCCGAAATTAACAGGTGTATTCGAACTCATTTTCATTGACGGGAATAAGCAGGAATACCCGGAATATTATAAAATCTGCAAAGCAAAACTAGCTCCAGGCGGGTTGTTGGTCGCTGATAATGCCTTGTGGGATGGCAAAGTGACCAAAAAAACCAATGACCCGCAAACGCGGGGAATACAGGCATTCAACAAAATGATCACCGGAGACCCGGATATGGAGAATTTTATTTTACCAGCACGCGACGGGCTGATGATAGGCGAAAAACAAAGGGTGTGAAAACAGGAAAGCCGCTCCCGTAAAAAAGAGAGCGGCCTCACCAGGCGGTGATTGGGGGTTAAGCAATCAAATGATAAATCTAACACCAAAAGCAAAAGCATTCAGTTCTTTGCCATCAGGGCCTTTGTCTTTTTCAAATAAACTGTTCAAATCGTAATTCATGAAAAGGTTAAAATCTTTAACACCGATCATGGCTTTAACGCCGTAGCGTATGTTGCTCAGATAAAAATTATCGTAATTTTTTTCTTTGCGTTTTTGTCCGCTTTCATCCCACACATTTTTGGTATGTGCGCCTAACCTGTAACCTGCATAAGCACCTGTGCCGATACGCAACAAGCGTTTGTTGATACCGCTTTTTTCAGGTCCGATATGGAAAACAGGCATTACATCCATATTCAAATATGTAACCGTTAGTTTTGAACGAATTGCATTGTTGGCATCTTTGTTATATTCAGGATTTTCCTGATAAACTATCATTTTATCATCGCCTTCATCGGTTACCACTGCTTTGTTTTGCAATTTGAAATTATACCAGAGAATATCAGCGCTGATATCCACACTAAACCAATTGGCAGCATAAGCACGGAAACCGGATCCCAAAGTAAAACTCCAGGAACCGAATGGTTTTACATAATACAATTCATCACCCCCGGGAAAAGCTTCATTTTCAAGGTAATTGTTCATGCCGGTCTCACACACCATAAAATTGTAAAAGTTTTTTTCTGAATCATCTTTTTCAAACTCAAATTCAAATTCTGAATCTCCCTCTTTGTTTCCGGTACTTTTTACTTTCATGTTTTTAATTACATCTCCATCCTTATCGGTAATAATAACATTTTTCGTTTTGCCATGATCCTCGATACGAATATCTTCCATGGCTTCATCAACTTCTTTCATGGCTTCGTTTACAATATCCATGATACTGTCCATATTTGGCATGTCATCCATATTGTCCAGTTCATTTAAGTTTACTGTGCTTACGGTATCACCTTCAACCACAACCCGTAAGGTATCGTCACCTGGTGTGGCATTTGCGGTAACAGGGCTTATTATCAATATAGCAGCCAATGCTATCATTCCGTGTAAAATTTTTTTGCGTTTCATAATATTGCTTTTTTAAAGGTTATTATTCTTTTTAATTAAATAGATTCTGTCTATAAAGTCAGTATCTGGACAGACACTAAATGATTTCATTAATCTGATAATCTGATTTAAAGTATTTTTTATCCTCCTGAATGAAATTATGCACTTGTTCATGCCTGTTGCCGATATCAAAAACTTTACCAGACACTTCTTTGAAAATTGATCCCGCTCGAGATCGCAGTGTATCCAGTAGTGAAGTTTCCTGGTAATCACTTGCTGATTCGTTTTTCAGTTTGTTTTTTTCCGGCGTATCATCAAAATATTCAATATATTCATGAATTTTGCCTTCCTCATCAATGCTTATGGTAAGTTTTGCGTTTTTTTCAAACAAAAAAAGAATCACTTCTTTCTTCTTATACAGGTTCTCCGATTCATACACATAATTTTTTGTGCTCAGTGTTTCCGAATGAATGATGTTTTCATTCTCAAATAATGCTTCTGCGCTTGAATTAAGGATTTGTTTTTTTTGTCCCGGCTCCTTTTCAGCTTTTGAACTTAAGCCCGACATCAGAAAAATTGTTACCAGAACTAAAGGAATGAGATTTTTTTGGGTTTTCATAACAGTATGTTTTTAAGTTTATAATGCTTTGTTTTTGATTTCACGGGTGTGACGCATTCCCCCCTTATTAAGTTACAATCTTTTTTGTCAATAAATTGTTTATTATCCTTTAGTGCCTGATATTCATTTACTTGTGTTGATAAAAAAGTTTAAAACAATGCACATAGTTGTTGTTTTTTAAGTAATGAATGCCTTAATATCCCGGCATATTAAAATTTTTCCGTTAAACAATATGTTTTTTTTCCTGTTGCAATAAAAAATGTTTTATTTTAGCAGTATGAAAATGATACGCAAAATACTGGCGGTTGGTGTTATGGCAATTCTGCTTGCTTCCACCATGGGATACACCATTGAGCGACATTTTTGCAATCATTGTAACCTGCATTTTGAAACAACCTGGTTTTTAATTCCGGGTGGTTCAGAAGAACCTGCACATCACTGTGATTGTGAACATGAACACCATTCAGGAAATGACAAGCAAGTTTGTTATGGTTCCTGTGAGGTGGACAGGGCAGTACACGTTGAACATGTACGTGCCGATATTAAAAGTTTCCTTATTGAAAAGCAAATATTTGATTTTATTCCCACTGTTTTTTTACACGGGAATTACCTGATAATTCCAAACCTTTTGAACAGAGAACATAACCAGGGTTTATCCTTTATCAAAAAACCCATACTGCGTTTTTCTGAGTCTGTTCATATTGATCTATGTATTTTCAGGTTGTGATTTGCGTGATTCTGCATGATTTTTAAATCATCCATTGTTTCACGTAAAATCACAAAATATGTTAAAAAAAGTATTGTTTTTGCTGGTGCTTTGTATTATGTTGGCACCAGGCATAAAAGCGCAAACCCTCCAGGGCAAAATATTTGAGCATTCAGACGGTGATAAAGTCCCGATCACAGGGGCCAATGTTGTATGGATGGGTACCAGCAGGGGGACAACAACCGGTCCCAACGGTGAGTTCAAACTGAATCATCATCATGACAGCGATTATCTTGTGGTCAGTTTTGTAGGATATACACCGGATACCGTAAAGGTTGATCCTGATCAAAACCATATTGAAATAACCATTCAAAAGGGTAAATTACTGGATGAAATTTCAGTTTCAGACAGGCGCACATCAACCTATGTTGACAGGATGGAGCCCACACATTTGGAAAACATTGACGGCAATGAGTTACACAAGGCTGCATGCTGTAACCTTTCCCAGAGTTTTGAAACAAATGCTTCAGTGGATGCTTCATACAGTGATGCTGCAACGGGAGCCAAACAAATACGTTTGCTCGGACTTGCCGGCCGTTATGTGCAACTTATGACTGAGAATTTCCCCAATTATTATGGTCTGGCTTCAACTTTTGGGCTGGAATATATTCCCGGTCCCTGGATGGAAGCCATTCAGGTGTCTAAGGGTACGGCCGCTGTGCTGAATGGCCATGATGCCATTACAGGACAAATAAATGTGGAGTACAAAAAACCAAAAACATCAGAACCGCTGTATGCCAATTGGCTGATAAATGACAAAGGCAGGACTGAGGTAAACCTCAACGGCCGGTGGCTTATCAATGAAAAATGGAGTACCATGTTGCTGACCCATCACGGATGGAGTTTGAGAAAAAATGACGTCAACGATGACAATTTCATGGATCACCCCATGGTGGACAGGCATTTATTATTTTCACGAACCCATTACAATAACCAGAAAGGTTATACCATGCGGTTTGGCCTGAAATATTTTCATGAAAACCGGCTTGGCGGACAAATGAATTATGATCCCAACGTTAATCCCACAGATCAGACAGCTTATGGCATTGATATTAACACACAGCGTTACGAAGCTTTCTGGAAAAACGGTTATGTGTTGCCCGGTATGCACAACACAAGCATAGCACTGATCAACAACCTGAGTTATCATGAGCATACGGGCGTGTATGGATTGCGTAAATACGATGCCAACCAGTTAAGTTATTACACCAACCTGATATGGCAAAGTACCCTTGGGAATCATCATCATACATATCATGGCGGGCTGAACCTTAAATATGATAAATATGATGAGCAACTGGATAACAGGCCTCTCGGACGTGAAGAAATAGTCCCGGGGGCATATCTGCAGTATTCCATGAACCTGGATAACGGACTGAGTGCCATTGCCGGATTCCGGGCTGATTATCATAATCTCTATGGGATGTTTTATACCCCGCGTGTCCACCTGAAATATGCACCAAACGGCATCACAGTATTGCGTGCATCTGCCGGTAAAGGATGGCGCACGGCCAATGTGCTGGCAGAAAACTCCTTTTTGCTGGCTTCATCACGGGTAATGACAATTGACGATGCGTTGCTTCCCGAAGAAGCATGGAATGCAGGAATAAGCATGACACAGTATTTTATGGTCGGAAACAGAGAATGGCGTGCCACTGCAGAATATTACAGAACGCAGTTTGAAAACCAATTGGTTGTTGATATGGACAGTGATGTTAATCAGGTAAATTTCAATAACCTGAATGGCAAATCATATTCCAATACATATCAGGTAGAATTATATGCCCCGGTTATAAAAGGGCTTGACCTGCGCACAGCCTACCGGTATAATGATGTTCAGCAAAACATTGGTGGGATCATGCGTGAAGTGCCGCTGACCAGCAGGTCAAAAAGTTTCGTTACTTTGTCATATAAAACCCGTTTGGAAAAATGGCAATTTGACCTTACCGGCCAATATAATGGTGGTGGACGAATTCCTTCAACTGCTGCTAATCCTGATCTGTATCAACGAGGGGAAAGCTTTGATCCTTATCCTATGGTGCATAGCCAGGTAACTAAATATTTCAAAACCTGGAGTGTTTATTTTGGCGTAGAGAATATGCTCAATTACCGCCAGGAAAACCCCATCATTGCTGCATCAGATCCTTTCGGGAATCATTTCGATGCTGCCATGATATGGGGACCACTGGAAGGCCGGAAGTTTTACCTCGGGTTCAGATGGCAATTAAAAGATTTACATAAATGAATGTTTAACCAAAATTAAAATAATACTATTATGAAAAAATTAATGATGATTGGATTAAGTTTGATGATCTTCGCATTTGTAAACACTGGTGTAAAAGCCCAGGATAATGATACAAATGGCGAAGTAATTTTAAATTGTGAAATGGATTGTGGTGCCTGTGCGGGAAAGGTAAAAAAACAACTGGCCTACACCAAAGGCGTTAAAAACGTAAAAGCTGATTATGTAAAAGATGAAGTCTGGGTAAAGTACCGCAGCGACAAGACTAAACCTGAAAAACTCATTGCATCACTTGATGAAATCGGGTATGAAGCCACGGTAAAAGGCAATGATGACGGTTCAGACAGTAAAAAAGACAAAAGTGTTTGTCCCGGTGCCGAAAAAGCTGGTTGTAAGAGCAAAAAAAAGCCGTGTGGAAGTCAATAGAATAATAAATTTTTAGTATC
>JBNJGX010000019.1:0-18588 GCA_051748025.1 Bacteroidota bacterium | reverse complement strand
GCTTCTTTGGGTTCAACAGAACCATCGGTTTCAATTTCCAGCAGCAGTTTTTCGAAATCTGTTTTTTGTTCTACACGAATATTTTCAATGTTATACTTTACATTACGTATCGGGGTAAAAACAGAACCAACGGGGATAACGCCAATTTCTTCTTCTTCCGGGACATTTTCTTCAGGTGATACATATCCCCTTCCTTTACTGACAGTAATGTCCATTTTAAGAGAGACATCAGGTTGCATGTGACAAATTTCCAGTTCAGGATTAAGGATTTTAAACCCGGTGAGAAAATTACCAATATCTCCTGCTTTAAAGACTTTTTGTCCGGAAACATTCACGGTTACTTTTTCCCCGTCGAAGTCATCAATTTGCTGTTTAAACCTGACCTGCTTAAGTTGCAGGATAATTTCAGTAACATCTTCGATGACACCTTTGATTGATGAGAACTCATGGTCAACACTATCAATTTTAACATTGGTGATAGCAAAGCCTTCGAGCGACGACAAGAGGATTCGCCTCAAGGCATTTCCGATTGTAAGGCCGTATCCGGGCTCCAATGGTTTAAACTCGAATTTGGATGTAAAACCGTCAGCTTCGAGCATGACGACTTTTTCCGGTTTTTGAAAAGGTATGATAGCCATAAATATAGTGTTATGGATTATTTAGAATATAATTCAACAATTAATTGCTCTTGGATATTTTCCGGGATTTCCTCCCTTTGGGGGATATTCAGGAATTTTCCAGCCATTTGGTCCTGATCCCATTCCAGCCATGAAAACTTGCTGTGGTTAGCAGAGTCCAAAGACTCAGTGATGACGTCAAGCGCTTTTGAGCGTTCACGCACACCCACGATATCCCCGGGTTTGACACGGTAAGACGGTATATTTACTACCCTGCCGTTAACGACTATATGCCTGTGCGACACAAGTTGTCTTGCAGCCTGCCTTGTAGGCGCAACTCCGAGGCGGAAAATAACGTTATCAAGTCTGGATTCCAGCAACTGAAGCAAAACAGTTCCGGTAACGCCTTTTGCGCTGTTGGCTTTTTTGTAAAGGTTAGAAAATTGTTTTTCCAACACACCATACGTGTATTTGGCTTTTTGTTTTTCCTTTAACTGGGTACCATACTCTGATACTTTACGTCTTCTCCGGTCATTACCATGTTGCCCAGGCGGATAATTCTTTTTTTCAAAATATTTATCCGGCCCGAAAATGGGTTCCCCGATTTTTCTTGCGATTTTTGTTCTAGGTCCTCTGTATCTTGCCATGAATCTATCTGTTATTATAGTTAAACTCTTCTTCTTTTTGGAGGTCTGCAACCATTATGCGGCAAAGGTGTCACATCAATGATTTCGGTAACCTGAATACCGGAATTGTGAATTGCACGCATGGCCGATTCGCGTCCGGCACCTGGTCCTTTTACATATGCTTTTGCTTTACGCATTCCAGCATCATAAGCCACTTTTGCACATTCTTCGGCAGCAACCTGGGCTGCATACGGGGTGTTTTTTTTGCTACCCCTGAACCCTCTTTTTCCAGATGATGACCAACTAATAACTTGTCCATCACTGTTTGTGAGGCTGATAATAATGTTGTTAAAGGATGAATGAATATGGGCATGGCCTAAGGTATCCACTCTAACAACACGTTTTCTGGTAACTTTTGTTCTCTTCTTTGCCATAAACAATTATATATTAAACAGCTTTCTTTTTGTTTGCAATGGTTTTCTTTTTACCACGTCTTGTACGGGCATTATTCTTTGTATTCTGTCCCCTCAGGGGTAAACCGGTACGATGGCGTATGCCACGGTATGAGCCAATGTCCATCAGGCGTTTAATGTCCATTTGGACACGTGATCTGAGTTCCCCTTCGACGATGTAATCTTCCAGAACATTACGAATGGCTGTCAGTTGCTCGTCAGTCCAGTCGTTAGATTTGATGTTCGGGTCCACTTCGGCCTTGGTTAAAATTTCCTTAGCCCGGCTTTTCCCGATTCCGTAAATAGAGGTCAGTGCGATTTGTCCCCTTTTGTTGTTTGGTATGTCAACACCAGCGATTCTTGCCATAATGTTTTATCCGTTTTTTAAGTTATTCCACATACATTTTCATTACTTATTACCCCTGACGCATTTTAAACTTGGGGTTCTTTTTGTTAATGAGATACACCCTGCCTTTTCTCCTGACGATTTTGCAGTTTGCACTTCTCTTTTTTACTGATGCTCTTACTTTCATATGCTTATTTTTTTATTTTCAACGGTCATATATGTCATCCCTTTGAGCCGTAAAACGGTAATCCGGGGTTCCATTATTATTTATACCGAAATGTGATTCTTCCTTTTGTCAAATCATAGGGTGACATTTCAACTTTCACTCTGTCACCGGGCAAAATTTTGATATAGTGCATCCTCATTTTACCGGAAATGTGAGCGGTGATCACGTGTCCGTTTTCCAGTTCAACCCTGAACATAGCATTTGACAATGCTTCAAGTATTGTTCCATCCTGTTCAATTGATGGTTGTTTTGCCATAATTTATTTATTTAATTTATTTTGTTCTACTTCTTTATCAATAATGCTGAAATCAGAAAGGATATCAGCTTCATTATTTGTGATTGCGATGGAATGTTCAAAATGTGCTGCCGGTTTATGGTCAATGGTTTTAATTGTCCAGCCGTCTTTTTCCTGGCGAATAAACCTTTTTCCCATGGTAATCATTGGTTCGATAGCAATACACATACCAGCCTGCAATTTAGGTCCGGTACCCTTTCGTCCGAAATTCGGCACTTCAGGTTCTTCGTGCAGGTTTTTACCGACACCATGTCCAACCAATTCACGCACGACGCCATAACCGGCTTTTTCGGCGTGTTGTTGTACGGCATGGCCAATATCACCAATACGCTTCCCTGCAGTAGCCATTTCTATACCCTTATACAAAGATTCTCTTGTTACACGCAGCAAATTTTTTACATCCTCTGCGACAGAACCAATTTCAAAGGTATAACATGAATCACCATGGAAACCGTTTTTGGAGGCGCCAATGTCAATAGAGACAATATCGCCATCTTTAAGGGTATTCTCATTTGGGATACCATGCACAACCACATCATTAACAGAGATACAAACTGAATTCGGGAAGCCGGCGTAATTCAGAAAACCAGGCACTGCATCCATATCACGGATAAATTCATCAGCGAGTTTATCAATGGTAATGGTAGAGATCCCGGGTTTTATGACACGCGCAATTTCCGCATGTGTCATAGACACGATCCGGTTGCATTCCCTCAAATATTCAATCTCTTCCTCTGTTTTCAAATATATCATCAAAGAACATTTATTACAGTGCAGAAGCTGTCTGGCCTCTGCCTTTTATTCTGCCTGATTTTGTTAATCCGTCATAATGCCTCATCAGCAAGTGTGATTCAATTTGTTGCAACGTATCAAGAATCACACCAACAAGGATAAGCAAAGAAGTTCCACCATAAAATTGTGCGAACTGGTTGTTTACCCCTGCCAGGATAGCAAAAGCAGGCAGGATAGCCACAATTGCCAGGAAAATAGAACCGGGCAATGTAATACGTGACATTATATTATCAATAAATTCAACGGTTTTCTTTCCGGGTTTCACACCGGGAATAAATCCGCCGTTTTTCTTCATATCTTCAGCCATTTGCTGTGGATTCACAGTAACAGCGGTATAAAAGTAGGTAAACAGAATGATCATAATTGCAAAGACGAAATTATACCAGAAACCGGTATAATCTGCAAAGGCGGCACCAAAACGGCTCATAGCATCGGAATCACTAAATCCGGATATCATGATGGGAACAAACATCAAAGCCTGAGCAAAGATGATAGGCATTACACCTGCCGAGTTAACTTTAAGCGGGATATATTGTCTTACGCCGCCGTATTGCCTGTTCCCGACTACGCGTTTTGCATACTGTACAGGGATTCTGCGTACAGCCTGTACAAGTGCAATTGTAAGCATAAAAATCACAAACAATATCACAATTTCCACGAGTAACATTATCAATCCACCTGCCTGTGCGGTAAAACGTGAAACAAGTTCCTGCGCGAATGATAAAGGCAACCGGGCAATGATACCAATCATAATAATCAACGATATGCCGTTTCCGATACCTTTATCAGTAATTCGTTCACCAAGCCACATGACAAACATGGTACCGGAAGTCAGAATAATGACAGAACTGATTGTAAACAAGGCGCCACGAATAGCAAAAGCTTCAGGCGGCAGTTGTGCATGCAGGTTAGCAATGTATGAAGGCGCCTGCAGGAGCAGGATACCAACAGTGAGGTAACGTGTTATCTGGTTGATACGTTTTCTTCCGCTTTCCCCTTCACGCTGTAATCTTTGAAAGTACGGGACAGCGATACCAAGTAGCTGAACAACAATAGAAGCAGAAATATAAGGCATGATTCCCAACCCAAAGACCGATGCTCTGGAGAACGCACCACCTGAGAACATATCCAGTAATCCAAGCACCCCTTTAGAGGTTTGTTGTTCAAGTCCGGCAAGCATGTTCGGGTCAACCCCGGGTAATACAACATGGCTGCCAAGTCTGTAAATCAGGATAAGCCCCAGCGTGGTAAGGATTCTCTTACGGAGGTCCTCAATACGCCAGATATTTCTAATTGTTTCAACTAATCGTTTCATCCGTTACAATTTTTCTACAGTTCCACCAATCGCTTCAATTTTTTCAGTTGCTGATTTTGAAAATGCATGCGCTTTCACATTGACTTTCGATTTGAGTTCACCATTGCCCAGAATCTTAATCAGCTTATTTCTTTTTGCAACGCCGTGTTGTACAAGCGCATCCACATCAATATCGGTCAGCTTATGCTTATCGGCAATTTCTTGTACCTTACTAAGGTTCACAGGTTTATATTCTTTCCTGTTAATATTGTTAAAGCCATATTTAGGGCTTGTGCGCTGCAGCGGCATTTGACCTCCCTGGAAACCAATTTTTCTGGAATACCCTGATCTGGATTTTGCGCCTTTGTGTCCGCGTGTAGCAGTCCCTCCTTTTCCGGAGCCTTCACCACGTCCGAAGCGTTTTCCATCAGGTTTATTTGATCCTTTGGCCGGTTTTAATGAGCTTAAATCCATTGTTCAATTATCTTAATTATTTAACATTTTCTGTTTTTACAAGGTGGCTAACGGTTTTAGCCATCCCCAAAATCTGGGGTGTTGCTTCATGCACCACACTATGATGCATTCGTCTTATACCCAAGGCTTTGAGTGTGTCTCTTTGCCTTTTGCAGTATTTAATACTGCTTCTGCACTGTGTAATTTTCACTTTCGCCATAACATCAATCTTATTATCCGTTAAACACTTTTTCGAGTGAGATGCCTCTTTGTTCAGCCACAGTATAAGGGTCTCTCATTTCAAGCAGGGCTTTCATAGTAGCTTTCACGAGGTTATGCGCATTGGCTGATCCTTTTGATTTGGCAAGGACGTCTTTAATGCCCACGCTATCAAGGACAGCACGCATCGCACCACCTGCAACAACACCTGTACCAGAGGAAGCGGGTTTTAACCACACTTTAGCACCGCTAAATTTTGCGGTTTGCTCATGCGGGATAGTGTTGGTATATATCGGGACTTTAACGAGGTTTTTCTTGGCATCTTCCACAGCTTTTTCGATTGCAGAGGTGACCTCTCCGGCTTTACCGAGCCCGTGACCGACGACTCCCTGTTCATTACCCACCACCACAATAGCGGCAAAGGTAAAATTCCGTCCTCCTTTGGTAACTTTTGTCACCCTGTTAATAGCGACCAATCTGTCTTTCAGTTCGAGATCGCTGGCTTTTACTTTCTTTATGTTTGTTGTCATAATATTAAAATTTTAAGCCTCCTTTTCTGGCGCCTTCGGCAAAAGCCTTCACACGTCCATGATATCTATAACCACTTCTATCAAATACAACATCAGAAATGCCTTTTTCATTTGCTTTTTTGGCAAGCTCTTCGCCGATTTTTTGGGCTATTTCAGATTTATTTCCTTTAACATCAGCAAAATCTTTGGCATTTGATGTAATGGCAGCTAAAGTAACTCCTTCATCATCATTAATGATTTGTGCGTAGATATATTTGTTGGAACGGAAAACGCACAATCTGGGTTTTTCTGCCGTTCCGGAAATTTTTCTCCTAATACTGCGGCGAATTCTTTGTCTGCTTTTTAGTTTTTTATCTGACATAATTCCTGATATTTTTATTAAACACTGGCTGTTTTACCAGCTTTTCTTCTGATCTCTTCACCCACGAACCGGATGCCTTTACCTTTGTAAGGTTCGGGCGGCCTGAAGTCCCTTATTTTTGCCACAACTTGTCCGAGCAATTGTTTATCGGCACTTTTAAGTGTAACAATTGTATTTTTTCTCTTTTCAGTTTTACACTCAATTTGAATTTCTTCTGGTATTTCAAAATAGATGTGATGAGAATACCCAAGTGTAAAATCAATAATCTGGCCTTTATTTTCAGCCTTAAAGCCTACACCAACAAGTTCGAGTTGTTTGGAAAAACCTTCAGAGACCCCTTCAATCATGTTGGCAACAAGCGAGCGGTATAAGCCGTGCATTGCTTTATGTCTGATTGCTTCAGAAGGCCTTTCAAGCACGATTTGGCTATCATCCTTGTTGATTTTGATCTCTTTGTTAATTTTCTGTTCTAATTCTCCTACCGGTCCTTTTACGGTAATAACATTATCTTTCACCTCAACGGTTACTTTTTCCGGTATTTGAATTGGTAAATTACCTGTTCTAGACATGATAAAAATTTTAATAAACGTAACACAATACTTCGCCCCCCAGGTTCAATTTCCGGGCTTCTTTATCAGACATCACACCATGGGAAGTTGATATCAGTGCGATACCGAGACCATTAAGTACCCTTGGAATGTCTTTAACATTAACATATTGTCTGAGCCCCGGCCGACTAACCCTTTCCATATTTTTGATAGCCGACACCTTGGTTTTGGGGTGATATTTTAAAGCTATTTTGATAATTCCCTGTTTATTATCCTCATCGAATTTATAATTAAGGATATATCCTTTATCAAAAAGGACTTTAGTCATTTCATATTTCAGATTTGACCCCGGGATATCCACGATTCTGTGGTTAGCCTGGATTCCATTTCTGATTCTGGTCAAATAATCTGCAATTGGATCTGTCATAATTACTATCTTATCAAATATTACCAACTAGCTTTTTTAACACCAGGAATAAGGCCGTTCGAGGCCATTTCCCTAAACACAATTCTACTCACACCAAACTGGCGCATATACCCTTTTGGTCTTCCTGTGATGCTGCATCTGTTATGCATGCGTACTTTGGAAGAATTACGGGGCAACTTATGCAAGGCATCCAAATTGCCTTCAGATTTCAGTCTTTCACGCTTATCTGCGTATTTTTCAACCATTTTTTTGCGTTTTCTTTCACGCGCTTTCATGGATTCTTTGGCCATATTTTATGATTTTTGTTTGTTTTTAAAAGGTATTCCAAATTCTGTCAACAAAGCATAAGCTTCTTCGTCGGTTTTGGCGGTAGTCACGAGTGTGATGTTCATACCCATAAGTTTATTGACTTTATCGAGGTTAATTTCGGGAAAAATAATTTGCTCATTGATCCCGAGTGTATAATTACCCCTGCCGTCAAATTTAACGCCAACACCTTTAAAATCTCGTATCCTTGGCAAAGCACTTCTTACCATTCGTTCGAGGAATTCATACATACGGTGTCTTCTTAGTGTCACCCTAACACCAATAGGCATTCCTTTACGGACTTTAAAGTTTGAGATGTCCCGTTTTGAATACGTTGTAACAGGTTGTTGCCCTGTAATAAGTGCCAACTCTTCCATAGCAGTTGTAATGAGTTTTTTATCGGTAATTGCATCACCAATACCCTGATTGATAACGATTTTTTCAACCTTGGGTACTTCCATTACAGAGCTGTACTGAAACTGTTCTTTCAGTTTTGGGACGATCTCTTCCTGATATTTTTTCTGAAAATTCGGTTTATAAGCCATTACTTAATTTCCTCCCCTGTTATTTTTGAGTAACGAATCAGCTTATTGTCTTCAATTTTTCTCCCGACCCTGGTAGGTTTTCCTTCTTTTGGGTCAACCACCATAAGGTTGGACAAATGGATCGGTGCTTCTTTTTTGATGATACCACCTTCTGTGTTTTGGGCATCAGGTTTTGAGTGTCGCGAGACAACATTGGCACCTTCCACAATAGCTTTATTTTTTTTGGGTATAACCTGGAGCACTTTGCCCTGATAACCTCTGGATTCTCCAGCGATCACCATTACTGTATCTCCTTTTTTGATATGTAATTTTTTTGCCATGTCAACTAATTTTACAATACTTCAGATGCGAGTGAAATAATTCTCATATATTTTTTATCCCTCAGTTCCCTGGCGATTGGTCCGAAAATACGCGTGCCTTTGATTTCTCCAATGGCATCAAGCAACACACATGCATTATCATCAAAATGAATATAAGAACCATCGTTTCTGCGGACTTCTTTATTTGTTCTTACCACAACAGCTCTTGACGTTGTGCCTTTTTTCGTTTCGCTACCCGGGATAGCTGATTTCACTGTAACCATTATCTGGTCGCCGATACTGGCATATTTTTTTCCAGTACCACCCAGTACACGGATGCACTGTACAATTTTTGCGCCGCTGTTATCGGCCACTGCCAATTTGGATTCCTGCTGTATCATTCTTACTTAACTTTTTCAAGGATTTCAACTAATCTCCACTTTTTATTTTTGCTGATCGGACGTGTTTCCATGATACGTACAGTATCTCCGATATCGCATTTATTTTCTTCATCATGAGCGGTAAAATTGTTGCTTTTATTCACAAATTTACCGTATATCGGGTGTTTTTCTTTCCGCTTAATATTAACAGTAATGGATTTATCCATTTTGTTACTCACGACAATACCTATACGTTCTTTTCTTTTCTTTCTTTCCATAATACAATTATTTTTCGGTACGCTGCTCTTCCCGTTTTTTCAATTCTGTTTTCAGCCGGGCGATATCACGTTTGATATCCGTAATTTTGTTGGGATTTTCCAAAGGTGATACAGCATGGCTCAATTTCAATTTTGTGAGCGTATTTTTATCATCGCTGATTTTTTCGATAACTTCTTTTGTTGTTAACTGTCTTACTTCACTGTTTTTCATTGCTTTTTGTTTTAGTTGTTAAAATCATAATCTCTTCTAACAATGAATTTTGTTTTCACGGGTAATTTTTGCGCACCCAATCTGAGGGCTTCCTGGGCTCTATCAAAAGGGACACCATCAATCTCAAACATAATTCTGCCCGGCGTAACTCTGGCTACAAATGCTTCGGGATCACCTTTTCCTTTACCCATACGTACTTCAGCAGGTTTTTTGGTTATGGGTTTATCAGGAAAAATCCTGACCCATAATTTACCCTGTCTTTGCATTTCTCTGGTAATGGCAATCCTGGCAGATTCGATCTGTCTTCCGTCAATCCAGGATTGTTCCAGGGTTTTAAGGGCAAAAGATCCATAGGCAATGGAGGCCCCGCGATGCGCGTTACCTTTCATTTTACCTTTTTGGTGTCTTCTGTATTTTACTTTTTTTGGTTGTAACATGATCAAAGATGTTTATTTTCTTCTGTTTTTGTTAAACTTTTTCTTCCTGGCGCCACCACCTTTTTTCGTCATACCAGCGTTGGGAGAAAGGTCAGCTTTTCCATAAATTTCACCACGGCATATCCAGGTTTTCACCCCTATCATTCCGGTTTTTGTCAGCGCTTCTGCAAGTGCATAATCAATATCTGCACGGAAAGTGTGCAAAGGTATCCTTCCTTCTTTATATGTTTCTGAGCGTGCCATTTCCGCTCCGTTCAGCCTGCCTGACACCAGGACTTTTATTCCTTCAGCGTCCATTCGCATGGTTGAAGAAATGGACATTTTAACAGCGCGTCGGTAAGCGATTTTGCCTTCAATTTGTCTGGCAATATTTGTAGCCACCAATTGTGCGTTTAATTCAGGTCTTTTAATTTCAAAAATATTGACCTGCACTTCTTTAGATGTTATTTTTTTCAGTTCTTCTTTAAGTTTATCAACTTCCGAGCCACCACGTCCGATAATAATACCGGGGCGTGCTGTGTGTACTGTAATTGTCACCATTTTGACAGAACGCTCAATAACAATTTTAGCCACACTGGCTTTGGCAAGGCGGACATGCAAGTATTGGCGGAGTTTATAATCTTCGAGTATTTTATCTCCGTATTTTTTTCCACCATACCAGTTTGAGTCCCATCCTTTGATGATACCTAATCTGTTGCTTATTGGATTAACCTTTTGTCCCATTGGATATTGATTTAATTTTCAGATTCTTCTTCATTACTCACGTTAACCGCTTCTTCATTATCACTGACATCTTCAGTGTCTTCAGTTAACAATGCATTAGCACTTTCCACAGTCAGTGTTACATGATTAGACCGTTTTCTGATTCTGTGTGCCCTTCCCTGTGGTGCCGGTTGAATTCTTTTAAGCATTCTGGCAGAATCAACGAATACTTCGCTTACCATGAGATTTGCATCTTCAATACGCACGCCTTCATTTTTTGCCTGCCAATTAGCAATGGCTGACATCAGCAGTTTTTCGAGTCTTCCTGAAGCTTCTTTGGAAGAAAACTTAAGTATATCCAAAGCTTCATCAACTGATTTGCCTCTGATAAGATCAGCCATCAACCTCATTTTACGAGGTGATGTCGGGCAGTTTTTCAACACAGCGAAACTTTTATTTTTTCTGGCCTCTTTTCTTTTTTCGGCCGCTATTCTTTTCCTTGAACCCATAATGTTTTCGTGTTTTTACTTTTTAGTTCCTCCATGACCTCTGAACAATCTGGTAGGGGCAAATTCTCCAAGTTTATGTCCCACCATATTTTCTGTGATGTACACGGGCACAAATTTTTTACCATTGTGCACAGCGATTGTTATTCCTACAAAATCCGGAGAAATAATAGATGCTCTGGCCCAGGTTTTGATCACAGATTTCTTTTTGGCTTCCTGCATGGCCAAAACTTTTTTTCCCAGACTTGGGTCAATAAATGGTCCTTTTTTTAACGATCTGCTCATATCAACTTAGCTGTTATTTTTTTCTTTTTTTACGTCTTTCGATAATGTATTTATCGGAAGCTTTTTTCGGTTTACGTGTTTTATATCCTTTGGCATACAATCCTTTTCTTGACCTTGGATGTCCACCTGAGGCACGGCCTTCGCCACCTCCCATTGGGTGATCGACGGGATTCATTACCACTCCCCGTGTCCTTGGTCTTCTGCCCTGCCAGCGAGAACGTCCGGCTTTACCGGATATTTCAAGCGAATGATCAGCGTTGGAAACACTGCCAATTGTAGCTTTGCATGATGTCAGGACTTTCCTGACTTCACCTGAAGGCAGTTTGATGGCTGCATATTTTCCTTCTCTTGAAATAATCTGGGCAAAAGCACCGGCACTACGAGCCAACATGGCTCCCTGTCCCGGGTGCATTTCAATATTATGGATGATTGTACCCAGAGGTATATCACTTAAGAACAACGCATTTCCAATTTCCGGGGCAACGCCTTTACCACTAATTATTTCCGTTTCGACTTGCAAACCATTTGGTGCCACAATGTACCGTTTTTCACCATCTTCATAGCCAACCAAAGCAATGTATGCAGATCTGTTGGGATCATATTCAATGGTTTTCACGACAGCTTTGACTCCATCTTTATTTCTTTTGAAATCAATAACCCGATAACGTCGCTTGTGACCACCGCCTCTATAACGGAGTGTCATTTTTCCGGCCTTATTTCGTCCGCCGGATTTTTTCAATGGTTCAAGCAGTGCTTTTTCCGGTTTACTTGCAGTAATTTCGGAAAAGCTACTTATCATTTTATTTCTTTGACCCGGTGTTGTGGGTTTAAATTTTCTGACTGCCATAATTACAGATTAAATATTGCTATAAAAATCAATTGTATCGGACTCATCCAGACTCACGATTGCTTTTTTATAGGCATTGGTTCTACCACTGACAATACCAGTTTTGGTATATCGTGATTTGAGTTTGCCATCATAGCGCATCGTATTAACATTCCGCACATTAACATCATACAATTCTTCGATTGCATTTTTTATTTGCGCTTTATTTGCTTTTACATCGACGATAAATCCATAACGGTTGAGTTTTTCACTCTGATCCGTCATTTTTTCTGTCACTATTGGTTTCACTAAAATTTCCATGTCGATAATTTTTAAGCCAGGTTTTCATTCAAAACCTTTATTGATTCCTCGTCAAACATTAAAACCGAGGCCTTTAAAATATTATAAGTATTTAAATTTGAAGCACTTACAACATTTACACCCGGTAAATTTCGAGATGACAAATATAGGTTTTTATTTTGTTGATTCACAACAATTATCAAATTTTTCTCAGAAATTTTAAAATTTTCCTGAATTTCGGCCACTTTACGTGTTTTTATTTCATCAATGCCAAAATCATCAATAACAAAAAGACTGCCTTCTTTCACCTTATAACTAAGGGCAGATTTTCTCGCCAATCGTTTTGTTTTTTTATTGACTTTTTGGTTATAAGATTTGGGTTTAGGCCCAAAAGCACGTCCACCACCTCTGAAGATGGGGTTTTTGATGTCACCGGCACGTGCAGTACCTGTTCCTTTTTGGCGTTTTATTTTTTTTGTACTGCCGGCAACCTCACCACGTTCTTTTGTTTTGTGTGTTCCTTGCCGTTTATTGGCCAAATGTTGTTTACAATCAAGGTAGATTGCATGATCATTTGGTTCGACAGCAAAAATTGAATCATTGATTTCTATTTTTTTATCTGTCTCCTGGCCTTTGTTATTATATACTTTCAGTTCCATTTGTTTATTTTTCAATTATTAAATACGAACCTTTAGCACCTGGTACTGAACCTTTCACTAACAATAAATTGCTCTCGGGTATCTTTTTAAGAACTTTCAGGCTGATCATTTTGACCTTATTTCCGCCGTCGCGTCCTCCCATTCGCATACCTTTAAATACGCGGGATGGATCAGAAGATCCGCCCAATGCACCCGGGGCTCGTTCTCTGTCTTTTTGTCCATGTGTTCGGCTGCCAACCCCTGAAAAGTTATGGCGTTTCACAACGCCCTGAAAGCCTTTTCCTTTGGTATTGCCACTAACATCACACCATTCACCTTCAATAAAGATATCAACGGTGATTTGCTCACCTCTTTTCACTTCCCTGCCAAAATCCCGAAATTCGACCACTTTTCTTTTAGGCGTTGTTTTCGCCTTTTTGAAGTGGTTTTTCATGGCATTAGAAGTTCGTTTTTCTTTCTTTTCATCGAAAGCAAGCTGAACGGCTTCATAGCCATCAGTTTCTTTGGTTCGAACCTGTGTGACCACACAAGGACCGGCTTCAATGACAGTGCATGGGATATTTTTCCCCTCAACACTGTAGATGGAAGTCATTCCTACTTTTTTTCCAATAATTCCTTGCATTTCTACTTAATGTTAAATTATATTACACTTTAATTTCTACATCCACACCACTTGGGAGCTCGAGTTTCATCAAGGCATCAATTGTATTGGCCGTACTGCTGTAAATATCCAACAAGCGTTTGTGAGAATTTATTTCAAACTGCTCACGTGCTTTCTTATTTACAAAAGTAGAACGGTTCACTGTAAATATACGCTTATGCGTAGGCAGTGGAATAGGTCCGCCAATAACAGCACCAGTGGTTTTTACTGTTTTTACGATCTTTTCTGAAGATTTATCCAACAGGTTGTGATCGTAAGATCTGAGTTTAATTCGTATTTTCTGACTCATAAACTAAATAATTAAAAAGACAACAATCCTTTTTCAAGTACTTTTTTCTCCAATTCTTCCGGCATTGGCTCATAATGGCTAAATTCCATAGAGGAGATTGCCCTTCCGGAGGTTAATGTTCTTAACGTGGTAACGTAACCAAACTGTTCGGCAAGGGGAACCCTGGCGCGAACAATTCTTACACCACTCTGTTCATCCATACCTTTAATATCAGCACGGCGTTTATTTAAATCGGCAATAACATCCCCAAGGTATTCTTCAGGTGTGGTTACTTCTAATTTCATAACCGGTTCCAGCAATCTGGCCTCCATTTTTCTGCTGGCATTACGCAATGCTTGTCTTGCAGCAATTTCAAAAGCAAGCGCATCGGAATCCACGGGATGATAACTACCATCAAGCAGTGTCACATTGATTCCTTCAATGGGGTAGCCGGCAAGCGGGCCATTATTCATACCGGATTTAAATCCTTTTTCAATGGCAGGAATAAATTCATTCGGGATATTGCCGCCTTTTATTTTATTTTCAAACAACAATCCCTTTTCACCTTCTGCCGGTTCAGATATCTGGACTTTTATATCAGCAAATTTTCCTTTTCCGCCGGTTTGTTTTTTGAACACTTCTCTATGGGTAATTTCACCTTCCAGTCTTTCTTTGTAATTTACATGCGGATTCCCATGATTAAGTGTTATTCCAAATTCATGTTTTAGCCTGTCAATCAAAATTTCGAGGTGAAGTTCACCCATACCGTTGATAATGGTTTGTCCTGATTGTTCGTCATGCTTTACTGTGAATGTAGGGTCTTCCTCTGAGATTTTATTCAATGCATTGCTTACTTTATCGAGGTCAGCCTGTATTTCAGGTTCAATGGCCAGCCCGATCACAGGTTCCGGGAACTGCATGGTTTCCAGAATAATGGGGTTATTTTTATCACAAAGCGTATCGCCGGTTTTTATATCTTTAAACCCAACCACAGCACAAATATCACCGGCAGTGATTTCTTCCAGTGATTTTTGTTTGTTGGCGTGCATCTGATATAATTTATTCAAGCGCTCATGCTTTTGCGTCCGGACATTAAAAGCTTGCTGTTTGGCCTGTATTGATCCGGAATACACCCTAAGATAAGCCAATCTTCCGATAAAGCTGCTGGTTGCAATTTTAAAACAAAGGGCAGCAAGAGGTTGATTAGGGTCAGGGGTCCTCGAAATATTTTCTTTTGTTACCGGGTGAATGCCTTCAATGTTTTCAACATCGAGGGGATTGGGCAAATAATCAACAATGGCATCCAGTAAAGGCTGAACGCCTTTGTTTTTAAATGCTGCCCCGCAAAAAACAGGCACAATGGTATTATTAAGAACGGCTTTCCGTGTGGCCGCTTTAAATTCTTTAACAGAGATAGCTTTTCTGTTATTAAAAAAGCGTTCAAGCATCTCGTCATCCGATTCTGCCACAGTTTCGATCAATTTTTCCCGCCATTCATGGACTTCATCCTTTAAATCAGCCGGTATTTCTGCAATATCATATTTTGCACCAAGGCCATCATTATCAAGCGGCCACAAATACGCTTTTTCAGTGATCAGGTCAACGACTCCCCGGAATTCATCTTCATTGCCAATGGGAATTTGCATTGGCACGGGATTGGCATTTAATTTGGATTCAATTTGTTCAACAACTTTAAGGAAGTCTGCGCCAACCCTGTCCATTTTATTCACAAAAGCCATTTTCGGCACTTTATATCTGTCAGCTTGTCTCCATACTGTTTCAGACTGAGGTTCTACACCACCGACGGCACAAAAAACGGCAATGGCTCCATCCAGCACCCTGAGTGACCTTTCTACTTCAACAGTAAAATCCACATGCCCGGGGGTATCAATGATATTGATTTTATAATCGGTATTATCAGAATTCCAGAAAGTGGTTGTTGCAGCCGAAGTAATTGTAATGCCCCTTTGTTTTTCCTGCTGCATCCAATCCATTGTGGCAGCTCCGTCGTGCACTTCACCAAGCTTATAGTTTACACCCGTATAATACAGGATACGCTCGGTAATTGTGGTTTTACCGGCGTCAATGTGAGCCATTATTCCTATATTTCTGGTGTTTTCTAAAGCCATTAAAAATAAATATTAAAATCTAAAGTGTGAAAAAGCCTTATTGGCATCAGCCATTCTGTGCGTTTCTTCTTTTTTCTTAATAGCGCCACCTTCTTCGTTAAATGCAGCCAGAATTTCAGCCGCCAGGTTTTCAGCCATTGATTTCCCGCTGCGTTTTCTGGCAGCCTGAATCAACCATTTGTTCGAGACAGATATTTTTCTGTCGGCACGGATTTCCATGGGAACCTGGAATGTGGCACCACCAATGCGGCGGCTTTTTACTTCCACTAAAGGTGTTACATTTTGCAGGGCTTTTTTCCATATTTCCAGAGCAGAAAGTTCATTGTCCTTTTTACGTTCCTCAACAATATTGAGTGCTTTATAGACAATGTTAAATGCCTGGGTTTTTTTGCCATGCAACATCATGTCGTTAGCAAACCGGGTGATGAGTTCATCATTATAAACCGGATCTGCAGCACGTTCTCTTGTATAGTTTTTGAGTTTTCTCATAATTCTAAGCGCTTATTTTTTAGGTTTTTTGGCACCATACTTTGACCGTTTCTGAGTTCTGCCTTCCACTCCTGATGTATCGAGTGCACCGCGTACAATGTGGTAACGAACACCGGGAAGGTCTTTTACACGTCCTCCGCGAATTAATACAATGGAGTGTTCCTGCAGGTTATGTCCCTCACCGGGAATGTAAGCATTGACTTCTTTGCCATTTGTGAGACGTACCCTTGCAACTTTACGCATTGCAGAATTGGGTTTTTTCGGGGTTGTTGTATATACCCTTGTACATACACCCCTTCGCTGTGGACAGGCTCCAAGGGCAGGTGATTTGCTTTTTTCCACCTGACGTTTTCTTCCTTTACGTACTAATTGTTGTATTGTTGGCATAATTTCAATATTATGTTATTAACAAAAACTATTTTTCCAAATTGGACTGCAAAGGTATTTTATTTTTTCTTATTAACAACAAACATTTAAAAAAAAATAATGATTTTTCTGTCCTGATGTTTTCAGAGAGAAAAAAAAGCTTATTTGTCGATGAGATGGAATCTTTTTATTGGAGGGTAAATTTTTGATTTTTGGGAGGATTATCTTTATGATAAGGGGACATTGTTTAATTGGGTTTTTAATGCTCCCGTAACCACTCAGTCATTATGGTTTTTGTCAATAACAGTTAATAAATATTATAATGGTTAACCCCGTTGAATATTTTCTATGGGGTTGATATCGGTTACTTATGAGAAAGGGGACTTCTTATGAGAATTTGGGCTTTATAAGTACAATGGAACTAACGAACGAATCAAGGGCAGAGGCAAAGCCGCTGTCCTGGATGTATCGAGGTGTGTGCTGCGCCGTGTTGCGCCGCATCTCGGCAAGCTTGATACAGCGCAGGACATCGCTCCGGACTGATTAGCCTCCATTATTCAATTATAGTTAAATGTTCGACTTTATGGACAAGCACTAAGCAGGGTCTTGGAAAAAATGTAGTACCTCAATCCTGTTCTTCTATTATCACTTCTTTTTCCATCAGTTTTCTAACCAGCGGTTCCTGATTGATGGCTTGTCTTTCAAAAAAACTGGCGTTGTTATACCTTTCTATTAAATCATCAATATACGATTCGGTAATGATGGTGTGGCTGAAGCTCAATTCATTTTTGGGAAAAATCATGCCCCTTGAAGGGATATAATGAAAGGGCAGCGTAATTACCAGTACAATGATGATGGCGATTATCCAGCCAACATAATTATTCTTACTTTTTGATTTGGTGTTTGCATTGTTTGTGTCGGTCATAAGGATTAAAATTTTGGTTTACGACGACAAAACAATACTATAACTGCGCCAAAAGAGGGCGGGGTTGATTAATATTTACAACTTTTTTAGGAACCGACTTCATTCTTCACCCACCTGTTCAGGTCTTCCGTTATTACAATTGTGGAAGGATGATTATGTTGTAGATAGTAAATAAAGGACGACCTGACATATGGGGTGTAAACTTACAGCTTTTCTAGAACATTTTTGAATTTGGTATTTACTTTGGCAGCAATGTCATATAGCTCTTCATTTTCAAACATTTGCATCAGGTTTTCCGTGTTGACAGCAACTACCTCTGTTTTATTGTCTCCAACATCTTTGATTATTAACTTGCAAGGCAAAAATAAGCCGATGTTTTCTTCCTGCTGCAGGGTTGCGTATGCATATTTCGCATTGCAAACACCCAGAATGCGGTATGGCTGCATATCAACCTCATCGAGTTTTTCAGAGAGGGTTTCTGCCATATCAATTTCTGTGATGACACTAAATCCTTCTTCTTTGAGCAATGCCTTGACTTCGGCCGTTACTTCTTCAAAATCGCCTTCAACCGTTTTGCTGAAATAATAATTTTCACTCGTATTGTTTTCCTGGTTTTCCTGGTTTTCCGGGGCATTCCCGCACGATGAAAATCCGACAAGCAGAAACGCCATCATTGTAAAAATAGTTGTTCTCATAATATCTTTCTTTTTTCGATTGTAACTACAACAATACATTCAGATTATTGTTCAGTTTTGGAGGAAGCACCGGTGCTTATTTTGTTGCCTGCGTGAGGGCGAAGGTGGTTAGCCCGCTGCAGTGCAGACTTTGTT
>JBNJGX010000018.1:0-18602 GCA_051748025.1 Bacteroidota bacterium | reverse complement strand
CATGCCTGTTGATTCAAGGTAGTCAATGAGTTCGTGCTTCGGGAAATTCTTTGTGCCGTTAAACGCCATGTGTTCACAAAAATGCGCTAGGCCGCGTTGATCTTCATCTTCCAGAATAGAGCCGGCATTTACCACCAATGTAAGTTCTGCACGGTTTTCTGGTTTGGGATTGGATTTAATATAATACGCCATTCCGTTGTCAAGTTGTCCGTGGGTTACAGATTCTGTAAACGGAATGTCATCTTTTGGGTTCATCTGTGCAAACATGCTGAATGTCAAAAGCATGCTTACTATGCCCAGAAACAATTTTTTCATAATTTATAAATTTAAATGGTTCAAATTATTGCTCAAATGTAGCTAATGGATAAAGACTAACCACTTAATAATATGTTAATTATCAGCACAATTCATGAATTTGTTTTCGTTGCAAGGGTTGCGTGAATGCATATTATCCATACACTCATAAATTTACCTGACAGAACAATTACTTTAAAAAAAAAGCACTTATTATCCCTGCCTGAGGGCAGGCAGGCAACATACAGGCGTCATCCGTCTCCACCAGACAAGTTTAGGACAGGTATTGGTGCTTTTTTAATAAGGTGCTATATACACAGACTCTAAATAAGTACTTTGTGGCATTTTGAAAATGCCCCTGATACACATTTGATTATTGTCATCAATAATAAAATTCGTATTTTTGATGAGAAACATAAATTGTCATTCATGGAATACGGTACATATATAAAGTCACAACTCACAGAAGCTGCTGATGTTTTGCAAAGGTTTTCACAGGATAAAAAGGCGCATAACTCAATTTACCAGGCTGCAAAACTGATAAGCACGGCCTTTGCATCCGGCAAAAAGGTTTTTAGTTGTGGTAATGGTGGCAGCATGAGTGATGCCATGCATTTTGCAGAAGAGTTGACAGGTAATTACCGGCGTAACAGAAAAGCATTACCTGCGATGGCTATATCAGATGCCGGGCACCTTAGTTGTACGGCCAATGATTTCGGATATGAATATGTATTTTCCCGTTATATTGAAGCACACGGCAAGAAAGGTGACATTTTACTGGCCATCAGTACGAGCGGCAATTCTGAAAATGTCATCAATGCGGCAATTAGTGCCAAAGAACAAGGGATGCAGGTAATCGGGCTTACAAGTGTTGAAGGCGGGGCTTTATCATCATATTGTGATATTGTAATACGTGCCCCTGAAGCTAACTATGCCGACCGTATCCAGGAAATTCATATTAAAGTTATTCATATTATCATCGATTTGGTGGAAAAAATGCTCGGGTTATCCAAAACATAAGCAGATACCCCTAACCCGGATAAACCGCCCGCCTGCCGCCCGCCTGCCGGACGGGCAGGGACGGGCAGGGAAAGCTCAAAATTATATAATTCCCAAGTTCAAAATAAGCTCCAAATCGCATACCCGAAACCCGAAACACGATAGCACGATGGCACGAAGGCACGACTGCACGATGGCACTATGGGGCGATGGGGCGAGTTGGCGATGGGGCGAGTTGGTGATGGGGCGAATGCAGAACCCGAAACACGAAACACAGAACACGAAACACGGAACCCGGAACACGAAACACGGAACCCAAAATCCGGAACGCAAATCAGCCGGTATTCAGAAGAGCGCATCAATAATCTGGTTCCCTGTATTTTGACTGATCATCAAAGAACAAGTTCAAGTAAGAAAAGTAACGGGATTCGGCGATTTTACCATCAATCACAGCTTGTTTCACCGCACAGCCCGGTTCATCAGTATGCAGGCAATTATAAAACTTACAATCTGCGGCAATGTTAAAAATCTCAGGGAAAAAATGGTACAATTCGTTTTTTTCGACATGTGCAATACCAAAAGCCCTGATTCCCGGGGTATCAATCACATATCCGCCAAACTTCAACGGATACATTTCAGCAAAAGTAGTGGTGTGTTTGCCGGTTTTGTGAGCTTCTGAGATGCTTTCTGTTTTAATATTCAGTTCGGGGGCAGCCAGATTAATAAAGCAGGACTTTCCCACACCCGAATGACCTGCCACCACTGATATTTTATTTTTCAGTATATGCCTGGCGTGTGATTTTTCTGCCGGGTCAATTGAAGACAAACAATGGATTTCATAAACAATATCCTGATATACTGCTTTCATCTCTTCGAGCTTATGCATCAGGTTATTATCATACAGATCCGTTTTGTTAAAAACAAGACATACCGGGATATCAAAGGATTCAGCGCTGACAAGGAACCTGTCAATAAACAGGCGGGTTGTCCGGGGGTACACAAGCGTCACCATTAAAACAGCCTGATCAATGTTTGCGGCAATAACCTGTGATTTTTTGGATAAATTGGTTGATTTGCGCAACAGGTGATTTCTGCGTTTTTCAACTGTTTCGATGACCCCGTATTTCTGGTTGTCCTGAACATGAATTTTTACATAATCCCCCACCGCCACAGGGTTGGTATCCCTGCTGTTTTTCAGTCGCATTTTTCCCCGGAGGGTACAAGAAAACAAATCATCACCGGATTTAACCAGGTAGTTTTTACCGGTTGATTTTATTACAATGCCTTGTATTAATTCCAATATCAGAAATGTATTTACATTAACATCGGTTAATATTAATTGGGTTTAGGTTTTAGGTTTAAGATTTCTTATGACCTAAAACCTACCCCATAGCCCTTATAAATAGTAACCGTTATCTACAGAACCCTTTATGCCTGATAATACCGTGTTTTATATTATGGCATCGAGCTTTGCTGACAGTGTTGATTTTGGTACTGCGCCCACTTGTTTATCAACAAGCTCACCATTTTTAACAAACAAAACTGTCGGGATATTACGCACGCCATATTTTGCAGCAATATCGGGATTACTGTCCACATCTACTTTGCCAATAATGGCTTTTCCATCATAGTCTTCAGCCATTTCTTTCATAATAGGCGTAAGCATGCGACATGGGCCGCACCATTCTGCCCAGAGATCAATAACCACGGGCTTATCTGCATTGGTTACCAACTCATCAAAATTGTCTGTAGTGATTTCATGTACCATGTTTCAAATGTTTAATTAAGGTTCAAAAATAAATAAATTACTTCATTTTAAAGCGGTGGATAGCGGGATTATTTCTTAAAAAATCAATCAATTTTTCATTTAAATCTACCCTGTATTGACGTGATGACATATCCACACGCTGCTTAATAACATTATCATACAGGGAAATGTTCAAAATCATTTTGCCTTTTTGTTTGGTGATGACATTTTTAAATTCCGAGAGAAAATCTTCATCTACCTTGTCAGCAAACATTTGCAAAGTAAGTTCTTTGAAAAAACCATCTTTGAGGATGGACAGTTCTTCCATTTTTTTAACCTTGATGCGTAACTCATCTTTGTTTTTCCACCCCGGTTCCATACGTGCACGAATAAGCACAGAATATCCCTTTGAAAAATATGATTTGTGCTCCATATAATCTTTACCAAAGAGTGTTATTTTATAACTGTCGGTATAATCTTCAATGGTAATACCACCGTACAGGGTATTAGACTTGGTACGCTTTTCAAAGGCTTCAGTAATATAGCCGGCCACCATAAAGTCCTGTTTTTTAAAAGCTTCCGGTTTGGCATTAATTTTAGACAAAGGGGTAAGGTTCAACTGAGACATTTCCAGTTTATAGTCATCAAGCGGATGAGCGGAAAGGTACATACCAATGTATTCTTTCTCATTTTTGAGGATTTCCATGGTTGACCAATTGTCGCTTGTTGGGATTTCAGGTGTTTGTACAGTATTTTCCAGCATATCTCCCCATATACTTGCACCATTGCTTTTGTCGGCTTGTTTCTGATTGCCGTATTTCATTAATTTCTCAATAAATGTAACATCCTGTTCATCAGCACATAAAAACTGGTAACGTTTGATGCCATCAAAGCAATCAAATGCCCCGCCGTAAACCAGTGATTCGAGGCTTTTTTTATTTACCTGGTGCAAATCCACCCTTGAGATGAAATCAAAAATATCCTTGAATTTACCAGCCTTTTCCCTTTCCCTGATAATTTCTTCAACCGCATTTGAACCGGTGCCTTTTATGGCATTCAGTCCAAACCGTATATTATCATTTTCATCCACGTTAAATGTGGAAAAACTATCATTAACACTGGGGCCAAGCACTTTAATTCCCATACGCCTGCATTCTTCCATCTGAACAGCAATTTTTGATATTTCATTCAGATTATGGCTCATCACCGCAGCCATAAATTCAGAAGGATAATTGGCTTTAAGGTATGCCGTACTGTAAGCAATTTCAGCATAACACACAGAATGGGATTTGTTGAAGGCATAGGAGGCAAAATTTTCCCAGTCTTTCCAGATTTTATCGACCAGTTTTTCGGGGTCTTTATTGCCTTGCTTGCAACCGTCCAGAAATTCCTGATTAGACAGACATCCTTCTTTGAACTTTAATTTGAGCTGGTCCATCAGGTCAAATTTTTTCTTTCCGATGGCTTTTCTTAAAGTATCACTCTGGCCGCGCGTAAAATTTGCCAAGGCTCTGGACAGTAACATCACCTGTTCCTGAAAAATGGTAATGCCAAAGGTATCTTTCAGGTACCTTTCCATGATAGGATGATCAAATTCTACTTTTTCTTTTCCGTATTTTCTTTTAATATACGATGAAATATATTGCATCGGGCCTGGTCGATATAAGGCAACCATGGCAATAAGGTCAAGAAACCTGCTTGGTTTGAGGCTTTTGAGATGCGATCGCATGCCTTCGGATTCAAACTGAAAAATACCGGTGGTTTGCCCCTTACCAAATAGCTCAAAGGTAGTTTTATCATCTGAAGGGATTTTATTCATATCAATCTCTGTCCCCTTGGCATTTTTGATATTGCTAATGGTGGTTTTAAGGATTGATAAAGTTTTCAGGCCAAGAAAATCCATTTTAAGCATGCCAATGGGTTCTACCTGGTCGCCATGGTATTGGGTAACAAGCATTTTGGCATCGGGAAGTTTCATCAGTGGCAGGTGGTTTTCAAGGCCATCTTTTCCAATCAGGATCCCACAGGCGTGAGTCCCTGTTTGTCTGACAGTTCCGGCAATTTGTCTGGCAAAGTACAAGACTTCTTTCACCAAAGGTTCCCCTTCTTCAGCTTCATTTTTCAGATCAGGGTTTTCTTTAAAAGCCTGGTTAAAATCAATGCCGGGGATTTCAGGTACCATTTTTGCAAGGCGGTCAGCTTCCTGTAATGGTAATTTTAGAATCCGTGCAACATCCCTGATAGAAGATTTGGTGGCCATGGTACCAAAAGTACAAATATGGGCAACGTTATCATCACCATATTTTTTACGTACATAATCCAGGACTTTGTCCCGCCCGTCATCATCAAAATCAATATCAATGTCAGGCATTGAAATCCTGTCAGGATTAAGGAAGCGCTCAAAAAGCAATTCGTATTTTACCGGGTCCACATTGGTTATGCTTGTACAGTAAGCCACAACAGATCCTGCCGCAGAGCCCCTCCCGGGGCCTACAATCACACCCATGTCTTTTGCTACGTTGATAAAATCCTGTACAATCAGGAAATAACCGGGAAACCCCATGGTTTTAATGGTATTCAACTCGAAATTTATGCGTTCCTGCAATGATGTATCACTTGTTATTTTTTCACCATAGCGTTTTTCAGCTCCGTCGTACACCAATTTTTCGAGATAATCTGATTCAAGCTTTATCCTCAGCACTTTTTCATATCCGCCGAGTCGATCAAATGTTTCATCTGAAAACTCTTCCCGCAGCGCTTTTTCGTCATATTTCTGCCGGTAAGATGCTTCTGTCCCAAATGATTCAGGAATTTCAAACACGGGCATAATGGGTGGAGAATCCAATTCATACATTTCTACTTTGTCAGCAATTTCATTGGTATTTTCCAGGGCATCAGGAATGTCAGAAAACAATTCATTCATTTCCTCCTGTGTTTTAAGCCACTCTTGCTTGGTGTATCTGAGCCGTTTTTCATCATCCCTGAAACTGTTGGTTACAAGACATATAAGCAGGTCATGTGTTTCAGCATCTTTTTCTTGGGGAAAATGCACATCATTGCTGGCAATAAGCTTTACATCATGTTTGGCAGCCAGTTCAACAAGTTTGGCATTTACTTCAACCTGCCGGTCATAAGTTTCTGCTTTCATCCTGGGATCGTCAGTTTTATGCCGCATCAACTCCAGGTAAAAATCATCCCCAAAAATTTGTTTATACCATTCTATGCGTTGAGAAGCTTCATCCATACGGTTATGCAAAATATGCTGCGAAATTTCACCTCCCAGACAGGCAGAACTGACAATGAGGCCTTCATGGTATTTTTCCAGCAATTCATGGTCAATTCTTGGTTTATAATAAAAGCCCTCTTTACTTGCCAGGGTAACCAGTTTTAAAAGGTTACGGTAACCTTTCAGGTTTTTTGCCAGCAAGATTAGGTGATATCCGGCGCGGTCTTCTTTGCCCTCTTTGCGAAACCTGCCTCTGGGAGCCACATATACCTCGCAACCAAGAATGGGTTTAATCCCGGCATTCCGGCAATTATCATAAAATTCCTTTATTCCAAACATGCTTCCATGATCGGTAAGGGCAAGGGCTGTCATGCCATCTGCCTTTGCCATGTCGACGAGTTGCTGTGTTTTTGCTAACCCGTCAAGTACTGAATATTCAGAGTGTACGTGAAGATGAGTAAAGTTCTGCATAATTTTTAAAAATTAAAAAGCTGGTGTATAAAAATAATCATTATGTGGTTTAATTTTGGTTTTCTTTCCCCTATTTTATCAAAAACATTTCAACATATGCTTATGATTTGGGGTAGAAAGGATTAGGAGGATAGGTTTTTAATTGTTTTAAAATCTAAAATTAAGCTATACCTATAAAATAATAAATTTAGAAAAGGTATGAGTTTCAATTGTGTGTTTTACAGAGTTCTTTTCTTCTTCGTGTTCCGAACAGGTAAAAATCTTTGATGGATTTTTTATGGATCAGTGAATATACGAGTTGCCGGTTCATTTTTTGAACCAAAAGAAACAGGGGAGATAACAACATAATTCTGCCCGATACCATCCACCTTGCGTCATATTTCCAACTAACCCTTTTCAATTTATCAGCCCTGGCAATATTTCCACTGATAATATGACTGTTGGTCTTGTACAGAGAAAGCATAGAATCAGCATAATGTTCTCCGGCAAATTCAGCAATTTTCGGCAATACATATTCAGGGAAAAGAGCGAGTTCCTCGTAGCCTGCATTAAGTGGTTTGATCCCCATTTTTTTTATCCGGGAACGCAATTTGAGATTTTCAAAAATCCACCGTAAAAAGAAAGTTATGACTGGTTTGCCTGTTGCAAGATGACGGGAATAGCTCCAGCTTCTTACATCACGGGTTAGGTAGATTACCCTGAGGTCATGTTTTTGATTGAGGTATTTCAGGTATGCATAACTGTTTTTGGAGGAATCTACAAGGGTCATTTTTTCGCCAAAGTTATCCTTTAGCAGGGAAAGTATAGCCTCAATTTTTTCAGGGTCATTTTGTTTTCCTTTCAGTACACCGGGAACCGCTTTCCATATAACACAATCGGTAGCTTTTTTGCCGCATGAGCAGACAGATGTGTAATGCCTTTCCCGGGTATGGTCATCCATAAGGGATTTCAGCTCACCAAGCCCCACAACACCATGAATTGTCCCGAGTGACATATCAAGGGTGGTTGATCCCGAATGACCCAGGCCGGCTATGTAAATAATCTTTGAACTCATTGGATATTAAAAGCAATAAGATGTATTAACAGCCAAATATACATATTTTATTTTATCCCGGAAATTTTGAGTTGTCCGAATTCGGAAGTCGGAAGTCTGCATCCGGCTGATTTATCATTTCAACCTGTTCCATATCTAAAGTTTCAAACTTTGAAAGGTATGAAATGAAAATAAAAGCTCATACCACAACGTTTTTTTGGTACATGGCTGTGCGCCGCAGTTTGAAATACCAGATTCCCGGTTTAACGGGAACTTTTGTTTTGCAGTATGGTATAACCTGATACAAAAAATTGTATTTGTTATGTTTCAACAATTCGGAAAATACCTGATCATCGCAGGCATAATTCTGATTATTGCCGGGACAGTTTTATGGCTTGGCAGCAAATCAAATTTTCCGGGAAATTTACCCGGTGATATAAAAATCAAACGTGACAACTTTACCTTTTATGCCCCTGTTGCTACCATGCTTATCATTAGTGCTGTACTCAGCCTGCTTCTGTGGATTATTTCCAAATTCAAATAACGGGGATGTTTAATTTTTTGACTTTTTCTGAAACATTTTTCAATTTTATACGTAATACATACCAAACGGTCGGTATTTTTTTGGAAAAAATATTATGATAATTATGGCAACAATGAAAGAAAGGATTATGGAAACGGCGTTCAGCCTGTTTTTGAATAAAGGTTATGCGACAGGTGTAAGCGAAATTGTAAATAAAGCAGGTGTATCAAAGGGAGCGTTATATCACCATTTTAACAACAAGGAAGACCTTTTTGAACAAACCGTGCAAGCATATTTTTTAAACAGGAGGAAAGATTACGCTTTTGTACGCAATGAGGATATGAGTATTTATGATAGAATACAAAAAATTATTCATACATACTATAACAGCTTCATACACTCAAATGGGAAAAATCGTTTACATCCTGAGATAATATCCAATTTATTCCATATTATGGCAGAATATGCTGAAAGGCCCCAAATCCGTCAGGCATTTTATCATGATTACGAAATGCTGCAAGAAGCCTTCCGGGAATTGCTAAAAAACCATAGGTATGGCAAAGGATTTATAATTGATACAGATAAACTTGCTGAGATATCAGCCAATTTAACAAAAGGACATTTAATAGATTTGATTTTTCAGAAAACCAATGATATAAAATCATGCATTGATAATCAATCCCATTTAATCTGGACAATGATCAATTCATATACGAGAAATGAAACAGAATACTAACCACAAACCGTAACCATCCGGTTTGATAAAAAAATGTATAAATATGAACAATAAAAATATCGCAAAATTAGTAGCTAAAATGGCGGATAACAAGATGACACGTAAGCTTTTGTTGCCGCAAATTGAAAAAGAGTTGTACAACAACCTGGTGTCTAACAGAGAAAATGAACTGGATAGTGTAAGGCAAAAAAAGTTTGAATGGGGTAAAGCCTTGCTAGCAGGTGCTGACAGGAATATCAGCAAAGGATACATCCATGGTGATGTATTGCAACGCCTGTCAAAGGTATTGATCACCAATGCTTTTCACGAAGACAGGGATAAATTCAGATCTAATCTGAACCTTTTTCGTGAGAAATATGGCGTTGATGCACCCACATTTTTTGTCATTTCACCAACCAAGCGCTGCAATTTGAAATGCAAAGGTTGTTATGCCGGCAGCACAGCAAAAACTGCAGCAACCCTGCCTTATTCAAACCTCAAAAAATTCCTGCAGGAGTTTCACAATGAAGCCCATGGGCGTTTTATTGTAATCAGTGGAGGCGAACCGTTGATGTACCGCAGCGAAGGTAAAACCCTCACCGACCTGGGCAGGGAATTTCCTGAGATATTTTTCATGTTTTATACAAACGGCACCCTGATTGACAAAGCCCGGGCAGAAGAATTGGCAGAACTGAGCAACATGATCCCCTGCATTTCTGTTGAAGGTTTTGAAAAAGAAACCGATGAACGCCGGGGCAAAGGAAATTTCAAAAAAATCCTGCAATCAATGGAAAACCTGAGAAATGTCGGTTTACCATTTATTATTTCAGTGACAGCAACTTCAGAAAATACCGATTTGTTACTAACTGATAAGTTTTATGATTTTTATTTCGATGAGCAGGGAGCTTCTTACATGTGGCAATTTCAATTTATGCCGATAGGACGGGGAAAACAAGTCTTTGACTTGATGCCTGCCCCTGAACAACGTGTAAAATTGTACCGGAAATGGGAGTATCTGCTTAAAAACAAACAATATTGTGTTGCAGATTTTTGGAACAGTGGTGTACTTACTGACGGCTGCATAGCTTACGGACGACGCAGGGGGTATTTATATATCGACTGGCATGGCAATGTAATGCCATGTGTGTTTGTACCATACAAAGCTGACAACATTATCGAAGCCCAAAACGAAGGTCGCAACCTTGCCAGCATACTGAAATCTCCTATGTTTGTCAGGGGAAGGGAATGGCAACATGAATACACCCTGGATCACCTGGAAAATCCCAATAATATGCTGATGCCATGTTCTATACGTGACCACTACAGCAATTTCCGCAAAAACATACTTGGCAAAGAAAATACAGGCGAAGATCCCGTGGCCAATGAAATTCTCAATGATGCCAAATATTTTGAGAGAATGGAAGAATATGACAGGCAGCTACACAAATTGACAGATCCTATCTGGAACCGGGAATATTTAAAAAACAAAATAATCATGCAGCCCGTTCATGAAAAACAAACACGAAAGCATAAATCGTATAGCGGGGAATAAAAAACACTAAATAGTAGAGACTGGATAAGTAGAGACGCACGGCCGTGCGTCTCTACTTATCCAGTCTCTACTATTTAATCCAGGCTGGGGATATAATCATTTTTAATAACACGGAATTCTGTCCGCCTGTTCATTTGGTTGGCAATCTCCTGTTGTTCTTCTGTAAGTTCTTCTACAAATTCAGGGGTTAGCACATCGCCTTCTTCCAACCAATCGTATTTCTGGTGTTCATCTTCGATAACAATGGGTTGGCTTTCGCCGAAACCTTTTGTTTCAAGACGGCTTTCTGCAATACCTTTACTGACAAGATAATCAGCCACTGCATCTGCCCTTTTTTTACTAAGTTCCAAATTATCCTCTTCGGTACCTATCATATCGGTATGTGCAGATAATTCAACCACAAGGTTAGGGTTATCATTGAGTAAGTTTACCACGCTGTCAAGAGAATGTTTTGCTGCATCGGTAAGGTCAAAACTGGCAAATTCAAATTCAATATTCGGGATCTCAAAGGTTTTCCTGTAATTCTCAAGTTGCACATGATGCTCAAAAGTGTAATCATAATACAATGTATCAGTTGTGATCCTGGCTTTACCATTAAAATAACCGTCTTTATGTATTACATATACATAGTCTGTTTTGGATTTCAGTTCAAAAGAAAAATAGCCGCTTTCAGCATCGGTGGTATCCGTAAACATTGTTCCGTCGGAGCCTATCAGATGAACCACAGCGCTGTCAATGACTTCTTCTGTATCTTTATCGGTAACAAATCCTTCCAGGGCAAATTCCAGTGGTGGTTTTTCAAAATAAAAGATGTCTTCACCTTTAGCCCCTGAGCGGTCTGAAGTGAAATATCCTTTTTCTTTATTTTTATAATAGTAGATACCAAAATCGTTGCCCGGGCTGGAAAATGGTGGTTTCATATTTTCAACTTCCCATCCGTACCGGCTCACCCTTTTTGCTTTAAACAGGTCAAGCCCACCCATTGAAGGGTGTTGGTTACTGGCAAAAAACAATGTAGAATCATCCCGTATATAAGGAAACATTTCATTACGTGGTGTATTGATATCGGCACCTATATTTTTTGGTTCACCCCAGTCCCCGTCTTCTTTTTCAACATACCAGATATCTGCGCCCCCATAACCACCCGTTTTTCTTGCGGCAAAATACATCCTGTTTCCATCAGGTGTTACCGTAGGATGACCAACAGAAACTGAATCAGGCACCAGTGGCACACGCTCCGGGTTTAACCATTCTGTCCCTGATTTTGATATTTGATAAATTTGACAGCCAAGCTTTTCTCCTTTTTCTGACTGACATGATGTAAAATACATTTGTGATCCACCTTCCATCAGATGCGGTGACCCTTCATCATAAGGCGAATTGAGAGAATCCAATGACTTAGGGTCATCCCATTCTCCTTTACGGTTTTTCTTTGAAACAAAAATATCTGAGAACCTGTTGCCGGTAATATCTGACTTATCCTTGCCTGTGACCCCTTTCCGGTTGGATGCAAAATACACATGATCATAACCATCTTTTTCAACCACTGAAGGGGTAAAATCATCATCCCGGGTATTAAAATCCCTGACGGTGTTAACTTTAAAACGGGTTTTGATATCTTTCCACTCCATTGCCAGTTTTGTGGCTTCTATCTTTTTCTCAAACACGCTGTCTTTACCGTTTATCTCCTGATACTCATTATAAACTTCAAGCGCATCTTCATATTTATCTGTAATGCGATATACCTCTCCCAATTTCAGGAATGCTTCACGGTTTGCTTCATCATACCTGGTTGTTCTGTGAAGATAGGTACGTGCCAACCGGTAATTCCCTGCAAGGTAATAAGCATTTCCCATCTTAAAATATACCGGGGCCCTTTGTTCTCTGGAGCTCAATTTATCCAGAACAGATTTAAAAGCTTCAACAGACCGGTGATACTCTCCTGCCTCATAAATAGCATTGGCTTTCTTCAGCCGTCTTTCCTGAGCCGGAGCATCAAAGTTCATCCCCAATGCAATTAATATCAGGATATATGTCAGGTAACGATATTGCATTTTATTAAAATCAGATGTACTAACGTTTTCAACACAGCTTTAGTATTTAAAATTTCAAATTCACTTTCAGGTTTACCCTTCGACCAGTCAGGAAATTTGGCACAGCATATTGCCTTCCGTATATATCAGAGACCCAGATATGGGAAATGGTATTGTTGATATCAAGCAAATTAAATACTTCAAGACTTATCCAGAAATCCCTGATAAAACGCAGCGGACTGGTATCCGGGAAATCTGTTTTACCCGTAATTATCTGCTTGGAAATCCCCAAATCAACACGGCGGTAATCCGGCAGGCGGCCGGTAGCCATATAGCGTTCAGAATTTGGCGGACCAAAAGGCAAACCGGTTCCATACACGAGGTTCAGGTGTGCTTTCCATGTCGGGTTACCCGGCAAATAATCCTGGAAAAATATAGCGGCAGTCACTCGCTGATCAGTCGGTCGTGGAAGATAGCCAGGTTCTATAAGCGATGCAGAATCATGTTCCTCAACTGCCGGATTGACAACATTGCCCTCAGCATCATAATATTCCATGTAAGCATCATTTTCAATATCTTCTTTTGCCTGCATAACTGACAGCGAAAACCATGATTCTGTCCCTTTTACAAATTCACCGTTCAGTTTGATATCTATACCCGTCGCATACCCATCTGCCATGTTCTCGCCGTAATACCGTATTCTTACATTATCAATTTCGTAAGGGATCAGGTTATACATGTATTTGTAATACACTTCGGTTACAAGTTTAAATGGCCTGTCCCATGCCTTAAAAACATAATCGCTGCCAAATACGATTTGTGCTGACGACTGCGCCTTTATGTCTTTGTTGATGCTCCCGTCACGTTTGATAAATTCTTTAAAAAACGGTGGCTGATGATAGAGCCCCCCCGACATCCTGAAAACAAAATCTTTTTCCCATTCCGGCTTTACCGATACAGAAGCACGCGGAGACAACAAAAACTGATTGTTGAATGACCAGTAATTACCCCTGAGCCCGGCTGATATATCAATATCAGCACTGTCAAGCCTTATGGCATATTTATCCATAATGTACAAAGCAGTACGGTGTGAATAAATATCAAAATTGGATGTATCTGTGAAGAAAAGGTTTACTTCCTCATCACTGTAAGGAATTGAATAACCTGCTGAATCTATCATACGCCATTCATGCAAAATATAATCTATATCCTCAAACTGATATTTTCCACCCCAAAGCAGACGGTGTTTATCAAGCCTTAACTCACCTTTATGCTTAAAATTAAACACAACTGCATCCAGGGTATTGTCTGCATGATTCAGGAAACTGCCAATCCCTGCATTGGAAATACTGTCGCCAAAATCCTCTTCTCCCATGTTGGTTTCCAGGTTATTCAGAAAATACTGGCCAAGGATATCGAAACGTTCCCGTTCGCGGGTATAGAAACTACTGGCTATAAATTTCAGCTCCAGCCTGTCTTGTTTATGATAACGCGCCGTAACAGCACCTGTCCCGGTCGTAAAACTGTTTTTTTCCTGCCCTTCAAAATAGATTTTCAATTTGTAAGACTCATTGATAGTCCCGAACGACGTTTCTTTGTCTTCAGGGATAAAACGGTAAGTATTCTGACTGAAGTGACCCAGAAATGACATCTCAAACTCATCACTGAAATCATAAGATATAAGTGTTTGTACATCAGCAAAATCCGGGTCATACTCGCCCTGTGTATCAAGTGTTCCCAGCAGATACCTGTTGGTTTTATACCTGGCCCCCATCAGGAAAGTAAGCAACCCGTTTTTATTGCTGCCTTCAGCATGCACTGACCCCCCCAGCATACTGCCTGTAAAGCTGCCTTTTGTTTCCCGTGGTTTTTTATACTTGATATCCAGCACTGATGATAATTTGTCGCCGTAAGTCGCATTAAATCCCCCGGCCGAGAATACCACCGATGAAACAAGATCGGGATTTATAAAACTAAGTCCTTCCTGTTGCCCCGAACGTACAAGAAATGGCCGGTATATTTCCACATCATTCACATACACAAGGTTCTCATCAAAATTACCGCCACGGACATTATATTGCGAACTCATTTCATTTCTTGATGCCACGCCCGGAAGGGTTTTCAGAATCCCCTCAAAACCTCCGGCATTTGGCAGTGATTCTATGTTCTTAGGCTCCAGCCGGGTCAATCCGCTTTTACGGTCATAAGTGTCCTCAATCGTAGCTGTAGGCAGCTGGCTAACTGCCATACTTAGCACAGCAAACAATTCAATCTTTTTGCGCTCCCCAACTGCAAAATGATATAATTTCTCTTCATACCCAAGACTGCTCACCTTGATATGAACAGAATCCCGGGCAGTTGTCTTAAAGCTGAATCCACCGGACTGGTCTGTACTCGTGCCTGTTGCCTCTCCGGGAACAACAATATTGGCATAAGGGATAGGCTCATGCATTTCATCAACCACACTACCGGTAATTTTTACCGTATGCTGGGCTTTCACTGCATAAATGCATCCTGAAATCAAAATTAACAGCCAAAGCAATCTTTGCATTATCCGCGATTTACATAATTCACCCACACAATGGGATTATCAACTTACTTTTACATGATTAGAAACACAAATATGCACAAATTATTGTTTTTTACCTGAAAGCAGTTATTATTATTATTGCCCACAGGATAAGGAACAAAATGTCTTTCATTAAAAAACTCCCGGAATAATAGAATTTCCGGGAGTTAAAACCAATATTTATATGATAATTACTTGCGTTTTTTCTTCGCTGGTTTCTTTGATGTCTTCTTATTTTCCTTCATCATCTCAAAAGCAACTGGTGTAGCAACGAACAGGGATGAGTAGGTCCCGACAATAACACCTATCAACAACGCAAACACAAATCCACGTATCACTTCGCCACCAAAAATAAAGATGGTAAGCAATACAAAGAATGTACTCAGTGATGTACTGAAGGTACGGGATACAGTACTATTAAGAGCATTATTGATGTTGCTTTTACTCTCACGTTTTGGGTATGTTTTCATAAATTCACGGATACGGTCAAAGACAACCACCGTATCGTTAATTGAATATCCCACAACAGTAAGGATGGCAGCAATAAATGCCTGGTCTATTTCAAGACTGAAAGGCATAATTGTATAGAAAATGGAGAAAATACCCAATACAACCATTACATCATGCACCAGGGCAGTAATGGCACCAACTGAGTATTGCCATTTCCGGAACCTGATAAGCAGGTACAGGAAAATTACAATCAGGGCTATACCTACAGCAATATAAGCTTTTCTCAGGATATCATCAGCAATAGAAGGCCCTACTTTTTGCGAAGACTGACGGTAATCGCTCAGGAATTTATCCATGCTTACATCTTCGCCCAAGGTGGGCTTCAATCCGGAATAAAGCAATGAGTCCACGGTTGCATCAGCCTCGGCCGTTTTTTCATCAATTAAATACTGTGTGACAATTTTCACCTGGTTTGATGCCCCGAAGGTTTTAACCATCGGCCTTGAATCGAATTCTGCTTCAAGATCAGAAGCAAGTTCTTGCGGCACCACATCATCTTTAAACTCCACAACATAAGTGCGTCCGCCAGTGAAATCTATGCCAGGGTTAAGGCCTCGTCCAATCAGCGATATGATAGCAATAAGAACAATGGCACCGGATATGATATAAGCGGTTTTTCGTTTTTCGAGGAATTTTATTTTCAACCCTTTAAAAGCATTGCGGGTAAGTTTTGTATCAAAGGAAATATGCTTGTCCTTATCCATCATTGTTGTAAATACCAACCGGGTAATAAAGATGGCTGAAAACAGTGATGAAATAATACCGATCATCAGGGTAGTGGCAAAGCCCTGAATCGGGCCGACACCAAATCTGTACAATATAATAGCGGTAAGCAATGTCGTGATATTGGCATCAAGAATAGCCGAATAAGCATTTTTATATCCATCCTGAACAGCCAGCTTAAGGCCTTTTCCGGCAGCACGTTCCTCTCTAATTCGTTCATATATCAACACGTTGGCATCAACCGACATACCAATGGTTAGCACAATACCGGCAATACCGGGCAATGTAAGCACGGCTCCGAACGATGCAAGCACGCCCATGATAAAGAAAACATTTGCGACCATGGCTAAATCAGCCACCCAACCGGCACGGTTATAATAAAACGCCATATAAAGCAGGATCACGAAAAATGCGATAAGGAAAGATTTAAAACCGGCATCAATGGCACGTTGTCCAAGTGTCGGGCCAACAATTTCTTCAGAAATAATGCGTGCCGGAGCAGGCATTTTACCGGACTTCAGCACATTGGCAAGGTCATCAGCCTCCTGCACAGTAAAATTACCGGTAATTGATGAACGTCCGCCTTTGATTTCATTCTGAACAGTCGGGAAAGAATATACATAACCGTCAAGCACAATGGCAATGCTCCTGTCAATATTATTTCGTGTGATCTTGGCCCATCTTTTGGCGCCTTCACCTGTCATTGACATGGTAACTTCAGCAGAAGCCTGATTCTGACCAAATTCTTTACGCGCATTTTCAATCACATCACCACTAAGTACAGCACCACCATCCCGTGTGGCTTTCAAGGCAAGAAGCTGATAAATCCCTTCCTGTACATTGCCTTCGGCATCTTGTATGGGTTTAAATGTCCAGGCAAATTTAAGGTCAATGGGTAATACAGCCTGTACTTTATCAAGGTGCAGGTAACGGTTTATTTTGGATGTATCTTTAAAATGAGCAACACCAATGACAGGACCGTCAAGTGGTTCACCCTGCTGATCAACGCTTGGATTCAAAATAGCGAAGAGCGGATTTTCTTCCCGCCACTGGTCAGCCTCTTCCAGTTCACTGGGGCTACCCTCGGTGCTATCTTCCAGCACATCGGTTTCAGGAAACAATGTATCATCTTCAACCTCAGAAACATCAATGTCCGCTTCTTCTTCGGCTTGTAGTTCCTCATCTTCATCAGGCAATGAATCGGCATCTTCAGTTACTTCCTCTGTATCCAGGCTGTCCTGCTCTTCTTCTTCAGGAATAGCCCCCTGAATTTGAGCAATGATCGAATTGGCTTGAATAATGTTCTGGTAAATTTCATTAAAATTATAAGTCTCCCAAAACTCAAGTTTCGCCGTACCTTGAAGCAAATCACGAACACGCTCCGGGTCTTTAATCCCAGGCAATTCTATGTGAAAACGTCCGTTTACAGATACATCGCGCTGGATGTTGGGTTGAACCACCCCAAAATGGTCAATTCTTTTGCGCAGAATCTCAAAAGCATTGTCATAAGCGGTTTGCAACTCTTCGCTCAGATAATCTGTAACTTCTTCATTGGTAGAAGAAATGGAGATTTTGTCTTTATTTTGTGGTGTTATAAACAGCGGCGCCATGCTTTCCCCTTCAGCAATAGATTCAAAAGCTGTCCGGAAATCTTGGACATAATTTTCATTGCCTTTTTCCTGCAGCCTGTCAGCTTCATTCAATGCTTTGTTCAGAACCTCGTTATCCTTCTCGTTGGAAAGGGCTTTTATGATATCCCTGGCTTCAATCTGAAGGGTAACATTCATCCCACCTTTGAGATCGAGGCCCAGATTAATCTGTTTTGCCTTACAATCCATGTAGTTGTGTTCAGTAAAAAGTTTATACACAACTTCACCGGACATAGAATCGAGATAGGCTGTCCGGGCAGAATCAACTAAATCTGCTTTCAGATCTTCATTTACTGTATCTCCCAAAATGTTATCTGCTTTCTCTACGGCAAATTCACTTGCATCTTTTTCTACCTGGTAAGTTTTCAGGGAAAACGACAGATAATACACCACAATAAGTGTCAGGAGAATGATGATTGCTAGTACTACACCTTTATTCCGCATTTCTTAAATCTTTTTAATTATCTAACTTTATGAATTGGCTTGCAAATATATTGATATTTTTTAGAATACTCAGATAATTACAAATTAATGTTTTGAAAGATTAAAATCATTTGT
>JBNJGX010000017.1:0-18786 GCA_051748025.1 Bacteroidota bacterium | reverse complement strand
AGAATGAATAAAAATAGAATGAAAAGATAATAGATTCCGATTTAAGTGAATGTAATGAACTGGTAGCTATATTTGCAAAAAGTATAAAAACAGCTCAAAGAACCAAATCAAAAAACGACGATAAATAAAATTCTACATTCTACATTCATCATTTTACATTCAATATTTTATAATCGTTTTATTAGAAGAGAAGAGGAATTACTTTTGGTAATTGCAAAGACTGAGTTAGAGAGACAATAAGGACTTCAAAGTCTTTTTGTTGAACACGATGATTTAGTAGTAGATAGCTTTGTAAATAGCATTGCTAATGATGACTTACAGATAGTTGGTCCGGAATTGATTTTGGGTAACATTTATGACAAAATTGGTTTTCCTGATGATGGGTGCTGCATTGCACAAAACAGGAGGAATTAATAAAATCAGAAGTCTGTCCTTGTCTTACAATGAAATATCTCATTTTCAGGATGGGTAGCGGAATAAAACTATAAAAATACAGTTTTCGCATCAGGTGTTTTTAAAAAAGGGATTTTCATTGTGCAATGGGGGTTTTACCCATTACATACTGTCCATAATTAAAAAAAACCTTTAAAACATTGGTTGATATGTAGAACTAGTTTTATCTAAATTGAGGTGATATCCAAGGGTAATTTCATGCGATCCGGCTGAGGAACTCATTAATTGACTTGTCAAAATATCATAAGAATATAGAATAATAAAATCCTTATACTGATATCCCACATTAATTCCAATGGCATCTGTATGATTATATGATAAGCCTGCTAAAACAGAATTATTATATTCCCATAATCCGGATAAATAAATCCGGACAGGTGTCCCTGATGCCATTTGTGTTGTTATGTCAGTATGGATAACTGAAGTTTCATTCCTGCCCAGTACAAAATGTCCGCCACCAGTTACATAATAATGTCTTGCAGCCTCAATACTCCCTTTTTTGTCATCAAAAAGCCTGTATTTTGATTCAAACAATTGCAGAGACGATATCCCGCCGTAAAACACATCGTTACTGATCATAATCCCAGCATTAGCATCGGGTTTCCAACTTTTTCCGGACAGATTTTCCATCACCACTTCATCATTATCGTGATACAGATCAACCATGGAACCATCAAGTTGTGCCTGCATAAACGACCATGCAATACCAAAATTCATATTCCATTCATCAGTAAGTTTCAATTGATATGCATATGATAAGATCAAACTCAAATTTTTAGTAGCCCCCAGCACATCATTGCACACAGTAAGCCCTGCTGCCATATTATCCATAAAACCATAGCTTCCTGACAAACTCGAGGTTGAGGGAGAGCCTTCAAATCCTACCCATTGGCTCCGGTGATTTAATAAAATATCAGGCTTATATTCATTCATAAGATAAGCAGGGTTATAAAAAGACTGATAAAAAATGGCATGCTTGAATTGTGGAATTTGTTGTGCTCTAATAATCTGAAAACATGCCAGAAGCATTATAATAATAATCAAAAATTTTTTCATAATTAACGAATGATTGTCAAATGTCCTTTAATCAAATCTTTTCCCTTACCAAGATCAATGATGTAAAAATATGTACCATCAGGTAAATCATTGCCATTATACGTACCGTCCCAATCATTTTGATAAGCTTCAGTATGATAGAGTTTCTGACCATTTCTGTTATAAATCCATACTTCTGAATATGGGAACTCTTCGATGTTTTCAATGACCCATGTATCATTTTTACCATCTCCATTGGGTGTAATGGTATTGTGAACGATTACACAATATTCTTCTTCCTCCAGATCGATGGTAACCTCTTTGGTACAATCATGAAAATCTGTAATGGTCAGATAATACATACCATCTCTTACATCTGTTAATTCAGGTTCGTATGACCCTGTTGACCAGGCATAATTATAAGGAGAAGTACCTCCGCTCACATCAGTCAAAATCTTACCATCAGGCACAGCAGAACATGAAGGGGCGACAACTTCTATTCCCGGGTCGATGCTGTCGGGTTGTACTATAGAAAGTTCAGTGGTATCTTCGCAATAATAAACATCATGTGCGTGGACATAATATATACCAGCGGGCAGATGTTTAATGGTATCACCTTGTTTGATCAGGGTGTTATCTTCATCATACCAGTAATATGAAACAGGTGGAAATCCATCGGGTAATTCAGCATAAGCAATTGCTGTTGAATCACCATAACACAATATTTCATCAATAATTTCGGCATATACATTTATTTCTCCGGTTTTGCCCACTTCAACATTGCTTGTGTCCTTGCAACCATGGGCATCAGTAACTGTAACAAAGACAGTATCAAAAGGCAGGTCAACGGGATCGGGTCCTGTTTCCCCATTGCTCCATTCAAAGGTATAAGGTTCAGTGCCACCCTCGGCTTCAGCGTGGGCAGAACCTGGTGATTCACCACAAACCACGGGTTCTGTGCTGAGATTCTCAAATATCAGCGGTTCAGGTTGGCTCAGGGTAATATAACCATGTGCTTGACAACCATGAGCATCTGTTATGGTTACCCCATATTCTTCATTGGCAATTAAATCGTATGCCAGGCTATCATCATATTCGATACCTTCTGTCCAGGTATAATCATATGGTTCTGTTCCTCCTGCTACTTCGGCAATAACAGAACCATCTTCAAGGCCAAAACAAGATATATTAGTAATATCAGAAAAATCTACGGTTAAATTATCAGGTTCAGTTACTTGAATTTCCTCTACATAAAGGCAACCATGTGAATCGGTGATACTAACTTCATAAACACCCGCATTCAGGTGTTGTATAGAATCCACATTATGCCATTCAGGGTGTCCTTCCCACTCAATGGTATAATCAGGGGTTCCACCAATCGGGGTAATAGAAATCCATCCGTCATTCCATCCATCGCAGGAAGTGTTTTGTACAGTTACCTCTAAATCCAGGGTGTCTGGTTCTGTAATCATTGCAGAAACGGTATCTTCGCAACCATGGTCATCTGTGACGGAAACCATATAAAATCCCGGGGGCAGGTTACTCAAGGTATCTGTATCCAGTGAAAGATCGTGAAACCACCGGTATGAGTAACCTGGTGTACCACCTTCGGGATATATACCAATTTGTCCATCTGCATCACCATTACAGGTTATGTTAGTAGAATTAATATGTGCAACAAGACTGTCAGGTTGAACTACTTCAATGTCTTCTTCTAGAACGCATCCATGTGCATCGGTAATTGACACCGTATAAATACCACCGGGGATATTTTCAACTTCATATCCACTAAGTGTGGAATCTTCCCATTCTATAGAATATGGTGGGGTTCCGTCATACGGGCTTATGGTAATGCTTCCGTTTTCATCACTGTGGCAATCCACAGCGGTACTGGATATATCTGCATCCAGGGCTGTTGGCGGTTCACTTAAATATATAGAATCCTCAACTGAACAACCTACGTTATCAGATATGGTTACATAATGCATGCCGGCAGACACATTTTCTGCAACATTTTCATTTAATCCGTTATTGGCATTTTCACTTGACCATTCATAAAAATATGGTGGTGTACCCCCAGATGTAGTGGCTGTAATGGTACCAGTATGCATACCATGACATAAAATATCTTCACCTTCCAGGCTGTGAATAATTGGTGGATTAACATCTACGGTATAATCATCTTCAGTGGTACAACCATAATCATTGGTTGCTGTCACTGAGTAATATCCGGGTTCGGCCTGGAGGGAATCAAGGCTGTTCATAATGCCTGTGTGTTCCTCTCCGGTACTCCAGATATAAGTCAATGGAGCCAAATCATCTGTTGCCTGGGCATAAATATGACCAACACTATCACCGTAGCAAAATGTCCCGGATTCTATGTACATGTTGAGGTTAAGTTCAGATTTGTCAAAAGGCACTATCCAAATACTGTCATGTATAACTGTATCTTGTTGAATGTCTTCAATTTCCCATGTTTCATTAAACCAATCAAGATCTGTATTGCCAATGGGGATTACCCATTGAAACAAGGGCCCGATATCCCAGGGACCAAGTTTGGCTGCATTTTTCTCTTCTTCAGGCATTTCCACCCCTGGTGATTCGATTGGCGGCGCAGAAGCATAAATCACGTTATTGTCTTCAGCGATGATCTCAGGCATGTCGAACTCCGGCAAAGTAGCAGGTTCAATGGACTGTTTAAAAGGTAAATTAATAGATATTGATACAGTTAATGCCTCAATTGTTATTTCAAAAGCAATACTGTCCCATGTATGGTTGGTTATGGTTGGGGTTATATCATAATCCACGTAAATTTTCATTGAATCCTCATAAACCCCCTCCCCGTGACATGGATAGATCATTGTAAGATCGTGTCCTACAGGGACACTGATGCTATCACTGTTACCATCTTCAAACAACGCATTCCCGTTATCCGGATCAGTAATTTCATAAGGCATCTCTACAGGGAAAGCCATGTTTGCCCAGATGGTTGGACAGAATGAAATATCCTGATGCATATAACTATAGACATTAAAATAGGCAGACAACAAATCATATGCAATAACTGCCTCGATATTCCCCAAAGAAGTCGGGTATTCAAGGGTTATGGTATCATTCAGGAATTCTATGGCTTGTTGTATTTGTGGCCCTTCAGGGGGTGGAATAATTTCAGCCATAGAGTGGATAAAATGCAAAATATCAAGTTCTACATCCATATACAGGCTATCACCGGAAGCAATAAGGCACTGGGTTTCAGGTTCTATATAATCCTCTGTTTCCACATAAGGCAGTGTTACGGCTGCTGTCAGGCCTATGTCAAAATAATCGGGAATATTAATGGTATCACTATATTCATCACACCATGTAAAATCCCCGTTATTATCCACACAGGGATAAATAACATGGTTAGGGTCTGTTGTTCCATCAATATGAAATAAAGTATCATGGCTGTAAGGAACCGACACGTTGGAAGGAATAAGATGTGTCGTATCACATCCAAACACACATACAATAAAGTCCATATATGGATTTATCATATATTCAAGGTCAAGGGTTGTAATACCCACAGGTGGAAATTCCGTTTCCAGGCTCCATCCCGGTTCAACATCATAAGATGTATGAATGGTCGCCGGCCCGCCATAATCAAAACTGTCATCAATTGGGAAGTCTAGTGTAATTTCAACCGGATAATCCAAATCAAACGAACCCGTTTCAAATCCTGTTGCAGTGTAAGTGGAAGAAAGGATGCTTTCAATCCCTGTTTCGAAACCAACCCCCAATTGTTGACCAAACACACTATTAATTTCAGAAAATCCCCATTCTTCATCTATATTAACATCAAAAAAGGTATAGTCAACATCAATATCGTATGAAGAATCCGGGCCCCACATATTTTGTTCATAAGCCCAGTAATGTATATAGTGCTGAAGTGTGTTATTCTGGGCTGACAAAGATTTTCCCAATAAAAATAATACAGTAAATAAGCAAAAAATTATGATTCTTTTTTTCATAATTTATTCTTTGGTTATGGTTTTTAGACTGGCTATAATTGGCTTATACAATAAGTCTTTGACTATCATCGGATAATTTACATTGATCCAAATTGTATTTTTATTTCCGGTAAAGAAAAATATTCGTTGATAGTTTTCATCTTTTACAGTATAATCTGTCACATATATTTTGGCCTTTTTGCCATTATTAAGCTGTAAAACTGATTCTTTTTCAAGTTGAAAACCCTGTTGCTTAAAATATTCCTGTGTAAGTGATTCTGTAGCATTTTTCATCCCCACATTCTCAATTTCCAATATCTGAATACTGGCTGATGAGCCTTTGTGTACAAACCCATTCAATGAATCATGAAACTCAAACCCTTCAGGTGGTGCCATTCTGATATCCATTTCTGGTATATCTACCATATCCTCCTTATCGAATTCTAATTCAGATGATTGTTTTTTCCGGAAATCTTCTAAATCTTCCATGTCTTCATTTTGCCCGGATGCCTGTACAGAAAACAAAAGCAGTATCAAAATATAAAGGATATTTTTCATAATATTTAAGCTTTTCAAGATTTATGTTTTATTTAATACTGTAAAAATACAAAAAAGTTAACAGATTTAAAAATATATTTCTATAAATTTTATTTTTTTTTCCATCAAAATATTTTATCTAAAATCTTCTATTTGAATGCAATAAATCAAAATTCATAACAAAGATAACAAACAACTAAAACTCATCCAATTTTCTTAACTGATTATCACTTAAAAACATGGGAGCGCCAATTTGCCTTACTGCAAACAGTAATTCTGCCAGGTACTCCAGTACTTCCATGCGGTCATAAGCTTCAAACAACCTTTCCCCGGTTGTAATGGCACCATGGTTATTAAGTAAGGCGGCATGGGCATTACCAAGGCATCGCGACACACTGTCTGCCAATGTATTCGATCCCATCAAATCATAAGGCACCCGGACTATTTCACCCAGAAAATACCTGGCTTCGCCACAAAGGTTATTTTTTAATTCCTGTTTAGAACATGCCCAGGCAGTGGCTTTTAGCGGATGGGCATGTACCACGGCATTGACATCCGGCCTGTCCCGGTAAATCTGCAAATGCATGGCTGTTTCCATACTTGCTTTTAAGCCGGGGGTAAGGTTTTTGCCTTCAGCATCCAGTTCAATGATCTGTTCTTCTTTAACAGCGGCTTTATCAATTTGTGAGGGGGTAATAAAGATGTGCCCATTGTCAGATTTCAGGGAAACATTTCCGCCTGAACAGGTTGTCAGTCTTCTCTGATAAAGCCGTTGCATGATTGCAGCTACTTCTCGCTTTTCTTTTTTATTTCTTATCATAGATTAAGGATTTTACAGAATTATTATTGGCTTCAATTATACCTTTATCTGTTATAATGGCTGTTATTAATTTTGCCGGTGTCACATCAAAAGCGGGATTAACACATTCAGATGCGGGATAATTGACATTCACTGTATGCATGACTCCGTTTTTATCAGTACCACGCTGGGTTGTTACTTCACCGGCATCACGCTCTTCAATGATTATGTCTTTACCGCTGTTGGTTTCCATGTCAATGGTTGAACATGGTGCTGCCACATAAAAAGGGATACCAAAATAATCAGCAGCAATGGCTTTTTCAAGTGTACCGATTTTATTGGCTACATCGCCGTTTGCAGCAATACGGTCAGCCCCCACGATCATCATATCGATTTTGCCCTGAGCCATCAGTGCAGCCCCTGCATTATCGGGTAAAATAGCATGAGGCACACCGTGGTTATGCAATTCCCATGCAGTAAGCCTTCCACCTTGTGAACGGGGGCGAGTTTCATCAATATACACAAAAATATCTTTGCCGCTATCCCAGGCATGGTAAACAGGGGCCAAAGCAGATCCATAATCAACAAAAGCAAGCCAACCGGCATTGCAATGGGTTTCAATACGCATCCCATTTTTTATTAGGGTATTGCCGTATTCACCTATCAGGCGTCCTTCCTCTGCATTTTCATCAGCCAGGCGTTTTGCTTCTGCAATGGCCTGGGGTTTACCTTGTAGTGCTTTATGATATACTTTTTCAGTGGCATAAAACAGGTTACGTGCTGTGGGCCTTGTGGCTTCAATTTCCCGGCGTGCTGTTTCAAGGTATTGCCTGTAATCAGATACCGGAGCTTCGTATGCGGCTTGTGCCATGGCATATCCGGCAGCAGCTCCAATAGCACCCGCCCCCCGGATTATCATGGTTTTTATGGCCATACATGTATCTTTATATGATTCTGAGGTAAACCATGAAAATTTAAAAGGCAAAGCATTTTGTTCTATCATGTGCACTTTACCTTTGTTAAAATATATTGTTCTGAAATGTTTGTTATTTACTTTCATCTGTTTTCGTGTTAAGGATCCGGGATTTAAGATATTGTAACATATTGGTCAGGTTAATTTAAATTTCTATGTAATATGTCATCATACACTGTCATTATTTTTCTTAGCACCGGATGCTGCGGATCAGCATGACAACATGCTTTAATTTCATGTACAGGCAAAACCTTTGGGGAAGTCCCGGTGATAAAAACGGCATCATATTTCAAAACATTGGTAACATGCACAGGTTGTTCGATGACCTCCAGCGACAAACTTTTCAGCCCCTCTAATACATATTTTCGTGTTATTCCTTTCAACACCATTGATTGTGGTGCAGTTACCACTTTGTTGTCACCCACAAAAAACAAATTTGACTTGCTGCCTTCTGTCAAATATCCCTGATGGTTATAAAACAATACTTCGTAAACATCTTTAATGGCTTTATAGCGATTTACAACATTTTTCATGCTCTGGTTCCATTTTTTGATGTTGGGAAATTCCCTTTCAAAACGCACAACAGCCACATCCACACCCTTTTGATAATCTTTATCTGAGGGATAATTGTGGGGAACTATTTCAACTAACCATTTCCGGTTTTTACCATCACTGAAGGCAGATAAGCGAATGTTTCCGTTACTCAAATGATTGACAGAGATGCATAACCTGATATTACGCTGCAAACGCAGTACAGGAATTTTATTTTTTACACCGGCCAGCGAGAGGCTTTCCTGCATTCTGGCAAGATGGTCTTTCATAAATGCCACCTTACCATCAATCACGCGCATTACTCCATAAAACATGTCATACTTTGCCAGTGCCTGGTGATTGACAAATTTCACCGGAACACACTGATCATCCAATATGGCAAAAGCTTCTTTTTCAGGCATTGCTACCATATTGTGTAATGTATTCAAGCATGAGTTTTAAAACATTGTGCACATTATTATTGAATGTTTCGAGCACAGCTTCCCATGAAACAGGTTCGGCATCTTCTTTCCAGCAATCATAATCAGTACTCATAGCAATCACAGCATAAGGGATTTCCAGCTCGTTGGCAAGTATAACTTCCGGGGCAATACTCATATTAATAAGGTCTGCTCCCCATGATCTGAACATATGTGATTCTGCACGGGTTGAAAAGCGCGGCCCTTCAATGGTGATAATTGTCCCTTTGTTGTGATAACGCAGTTGTTTTTTTTCGGCAATATCAGCCAAACGGTTGCGGGTAATATCATCAAAAGGATCAGCCATTGGTGTGTGTTTCATCTCCCCTTGCGGGAAACTTTCAAAAAAAGTAACAGGCCTTAAGCGCGTAAAATCAATAAACTGATCTGCCAGTACCAGATCTCCGGGTTTGATCTCATCACGCAAACTTCCGGCAGCAGTACTGGCAATAATATGGCTACAACCCAGTTCTTTCAGTGCCCATATATTGGCACGGTTGTTTACCTGCGCAGGCGGCAAGTTATGTTTCTTATTATGCCGGCTGAGGATAGCTACGGGGACATCCCCGATACTACCAACGGTGATATCTGAATGTGCACCATACGGTGTAGCGAGGTTAATCGTTTCAGCTTTCCCGAGAATATCCGGGTCTTCCAGTCCGGAACCACCGATAATACCAATTTTTTTACTCATATTTAAGGGAATCAAGGTTCATCTGATATCTTCTGTCAATGGCTGTATCATTAGGAAACTGTTTATGGGCTATTTTAATTATGTTTTTTGCCGAATCAAGTTCATACTCATCAATCAGCAAATCAAAATAATGTTTCATGCCATCCGGCAGCAATGGTTTTGTGTTTTCTGAAGTTGCCCGCTTAATCGAATCAAATTCCGGCAACATAGTATCCATTGTTTCAAGGGCATCCCTTTTGTTGAAACTGAATAAATCCATCACCGCATTGTAAAATTTCACTCCCGGGTCTTCAGAGAGCCGCAAAAAACTTCTAAGCAGAGAGCTGCTCTTATTATATTGTTCATTTTCTGAATACTCAATCAATTTGGGGACACCTGTTTTAATAAAATCTTCAATGATAAAATTATTTTGAGGAAAATATTCCCCGTATTTATCTTTTTTATATGCCCTGACCAGGTGTTTCAAAGCATCTGTATAAGCATTCCTGTATTTTCTTAATTCGCTTAGTTTAGCATCCCTGGAAATTTGATAATACGCCATAGCCTGATAAAGATAGAGTTCCGGGTCTCCGGTAAGTTTATCTCGATTCAGCAATTTATCTGCCCGTTTTGCACAATCTTCCCATTCTTCATTTTCATACATATCAGCAAGCTCATCAAAATACCCGCCAACAACTTGCGACATAGCAGAAAAACATATAAGCAGCATTGCTATTGGCAGCAATATTAACCGTTTCATAATTTCAGATTTTGGGATTTAAAGATAACTAAATCAAAATACATACCAAATTCCGTAATTTAACAAATTTTACAAAATCAGTAAAATCATCACAATATACAGAATCAATCCATTTCCGGCAGGCCTTCGTAGGCATCCCCTTCTATGATCGTGTATTTTTCCATTTCTTCTTCATCCTGACGATCAAAAAACATGACTCCATTGAGATGATCAATTTCATGCTGGAAGATATGAGCAGTGTACTGATGATCAACGCGCTCCACGACCCTTGTACCGTCAGCGGTATAATATTCAATGTCCACCCATATAGCCCTGTAGGAAAAATCGCCTACATCAGGGTATTCGCTGCCTGTTGGCACAGACAGACATCCGTCATTTCTTTGAACAATCGTATCGGAATACTGCAATATACGCGGGTTATAATACACTTCCCAGGAAGGAACCATGCCGGTATCATAACGCTGCACCCATATTATCCTGCGGTTAATTCCGATTTGCGGGGCAGCAATACCCAAACCGGGTTCCACGCCTACGGTTTGTCTCATACGGTCAGTAAGCAATTGCAGGTTTTCTTCATCCAGCAAAACATTTGTGGAATGATTTCGCAATATCATTGAATCAGGTTGTTCAAAAATATTCATTATGTCCATAGATTGATTGGCAGACCCAGATGTGATCGAATCATTCTCTTCCTGAGTAAAAGGTAAAGCTTCGGTAGCGCTATGTATATGTAACGGGTAAGACGGTCCACAATCATTATATGCCCAAACATATAATTGATAATTGGTTCCTGCATTAAGGCCTTCTTGTAAATACTCAGGATCGGTTCCTGCATCTGTTGCCCCGGCATAATTATTATCAGTATTATATTTATAACCATCGCAATCATCAACATCTGACCACTCCCAGAGTATGCTTGCATCACTCACCTGGGCAGTTAAATCTTCAGGTGGTGCAGGTTGAATATTTGTCAGCCAGGTAAAATCAAAAGTATATTGGGTAGAATCAGCAGGCTGATCAGTTATAACCTCAGTTTCGACATTTCCGCATACCGTAGTATATGCTGTATATTCAAGTTCATCACCTGTTGTGAATGAGAATCCGCTTTTTTCAGAAGTGTTTTTAATTTTCAGTCCTGAACATTCATTTAATGAAAGCTTACAGGCAGAATAGGTTTGGGCACTTAATATCTGAGCAGATTTTATCTGATTTCCCGCCCGGATACTCAGGGTATAATGTGCCAATTTTCCAGGCTGAAAATCAAGCACATAAACACCGGGCTTTGTATTAAAAGATTTTTCATAAATGCTTTTTCCTGCAATATCCAACACCCTTATATGCAGTTCTTTTCCAGGTGTATAAACTTCTAAACGGGCAAAGTCAGAGGTTGGGTTTGGATATGCTTCCGTCACAGCCAGGCTGTTAGTATTTGGAATATCCTGCTCATTAATACCACTTGCCATGCTTAAAGTTAATTGGGTAGCGGGAAAGTAAATCATGGTATCACCACCGGCAGTAAGGTTTTCGGTACAAATACTATCAAGGCGTATCTGGTCTCCGTTTGGATTGGCAGCAAATTCCAGTTCGATTTGCTCCTGCCCCAATGCCATTAACCCAGAGAATATTGCACAAAAACTGATAATTAAATGTTTTCTACTGATCATATGTATATCTTCTTATTGATTAAAAACAAACTCAAAGATACAGAAAATCTTTTTGCCATTGTCATTTTTATTTTTCAAAAGATCAACATCCTTTTAAAAAGCTAAACACTGTTTTATCTGAAACACAGAAAGCCCGCTTAACAACGGACTTTCTGTATTTCGTTAATAAATTTAACTACTTTTCATCATCAACCGCTGTTCAAATGACACAGCAGGTTTTTGACGGGTTATTAATTTGCTCCCTCTTGCATTCCCCTTAAACGTTCCTGCAATTCAGGGTCCTGAGAGACGCTTCTGTTAATTTCAATATAGCGTTCTCTCTCCATGTCGGATTCTTCAAATTTCTTATCCATTTTCTTCTGCATTTCTTTCTGCTGTTCTGATACAACTTTATCAGCAGCTTCGTAGGATTTTTTCTCCTCAGGTGTCATTTCGGGTTCCTGGCCCTGCTGCATACTTTTGGATATTTCCTGATAATCCTGTACGGTCATATCATTATCCTGTATGGCTTTTACCATTTTTTTCTGGCCGTCTTGGTTAATCTTCTGAATGGTTTGCTGCAGATTAGCAAATTCTTTCAATTCTTTGTCCGAAATATCACCTGCTTGCTGACCTTGACCCTGACCTTGGCCTTGGGCGAATCCAACGCTTCCGGTAAACAATAATACCAATACTAAACTTGTTAATTTTTTCATTTTTCTCATAATATTACCTTTTTTTAGTTTTACAGTATTATTAACGATGAATATGCTTTTTAGTTGCCTGAATTGTACATAAATTATATTGATAATCAATTATTTATATTCATGACAAATATAAGAATATGTTTTAAGGCTACAATACAAGCAAAACGCCTTTGTTATATATATGCTCTTCCTATACATTATTAACATTTACATACACACAATAACAACATCATCAATTATCTTTAATGAAATAAAGCTGTGAAATCGAAAAATCCATCTCAAAAAATACCGGCCACTTGTACCCTGTCACAGGGATTCAGCTTTGATTCAGCTTTCGGAACCTTAAGAATTAAGTAATTTCAGACCAACAAATTACAAAAAAGCCCCTCACTTAACTTGCGGATTTGAGACCTCGTATAAATCAACCAATGGATTTTGCAATGCTCTTAAAATTGGATTTTTTCAGAAAGAACTGGTTATTGTTATTGGTCTGATAAATAAACTGACCGGATGAATTGTCAAAAATACTAATATATACCTTTGCGCCAGTTTGTGCAAAAATAAGAATAAAGCGCTCATCTGCCTCTTCTGAAACACCAATTTCCCATGGATAAGGATATTTTTTCAGTAGCTTTACACTATCCTGCCTTTCTTCTTCCCCTGATAAAAAATTTGGCTTCAAAAGGCAATATGTTGGGATATAAAGTGTTTCATCCTGAAGTTTTTTAAGCATATTGGTTTTTGCAACCTCTTCACTCAACCATTGCGTTTTACCCAAAGTCAACAGGTTATTTATGGCCTGCATATTTGAACTAAGGGATATTTTCGACATATTATGAAAATCGGCATTCTGATATAGGATTTGTTGCAAATCGGTTTCCTTTGGCTGCTTGGTAAGTAAATTGTTTAATTGAGCAGATTGAAACAAGGGGAAATTGGCTACCAAGAAATCTCCACCATTGTAGTCTTTCATTTCCAGCTTGCACCTTATATCAAAAGTCTGATTATTCCGGCCACGTTCAATATCAAAATAAAAAAGCAAATCTTTATCTGCAAGTTCAATTTTGTCCGGAGATTTTGTTGTTAGCATATAATCATTTACCTGCCACACTTCATCAAGTATCTCGTCAAATAAATCACCATAGACATCGGGAACACTAAAAACAACTTTGCTGTTTTTGATCTTTATTGTCTCTGATGAATTGAAATTTCGTTTTTGCCCATCTGGTTCAATTATTCCTACTTCAACCTGGGCTTGCACACTTACATTAAGCAAACAAAATATTGCTATAAAAAAGAAAAAACGCATGGTAATTGTTTATTTATACATTATTCTACAAAAATAGAAAAATACAAAGACTTAAACAGGGAGGACTTAAAATTTATGCGCATTCACCGGCTTTAAAAAAGAAGCCAAATTGTTGAAGCCCAGCCCATATTCAGATAAACTCATTATGATTGAAAAATAAAAAACCAGAACACCAATTTGGTTCAGAGACAAGCAAAAACTGTTTTCATTTTAACCTGATGGTTTGTGTTCTGTTCGGGCCAACGGAAATAATACTCACCGGCACACCGGTTTCTTCTTCAATCCAGGCAATATAATCTTTTAATTCCTTTGGCATTTCAGTACCATTTCTCACATTTTTCAGTGATTGATTCCACCCTTTGATGTTTTTATACACCGGCCTGGCATTTTCCAGATCAAAAGGAAGCTCATCTGTTTTTCCATCTTTTGTGTGGTATGCCGTTGCCACTTTAATGTTTTTGAAATTATTCAGCACATCTGCTTTGGTCATGATAAGCTGTGTCACACCATTGAGCATAATACTGTATTTCAGTGCTACCATATCCAGCCATCCACATCTTCTGGGTCTGCCGGTTGTAGCACCATATTCTTTACCTTCATCCCGGAGTTTTTGTCCGTCATCATCGAACAGTTCTGTGGGAAAAGGTCCCCCACCAACCCTGGTACAATAAGCTTTAAAAATACCGTAAACTTCACCTGTTTTGGACGGGGCAATACCCATTCCGGTGGATACCGCTGCACATACCGTATTTGACGAAGTAACAAAGGGATATGAACCATAATCAATATCAAGCATTGTTCCCTGAGCCCCTTCAGCAAGCACAGATTCTTCATTTTCAAGCGCATGGTTGACAAAGTACCCGGCATTGATGATTTTCAGATTTTTCATGAATTCAATGGCATCATTCCATTCCGCTTCGGCTTCATCGCTGTAATCTTCCCCGTTGTATGCTTTCAGCAATTTGTTATGATGGGCAATGATGTTCTGATATTTTTCATTGTATGATGTTGTCAGTAAATCGCCAACACGCAAGCCACAACGGGCTACTTTGTCTGTATATGCCGGACCAATCCCTTTCAGGGTACTGCCAATTTTTTTGTTGCCTTTATCCGATTCATAAGCTGCATCCAGCAAGCGGTGTGTGGGCAAAATAAGGTTTGCTTTATCGGATATCAATAGCTGGGATTTAACATTTGCTCCAAGTGCTTCAGCTTCTTTTATTTCCTGTTTCAGCAATACAGGGTCGATGACTACCCCATTCCCAATAATATTCACCTTATCAGGGTGAAAAATGCCGCTGGGGATGGTATGCAACACATGTTTTATATCATTAAATTCCAAGGTATGACCGGCATTCGGACCTCCCTGAAAACGAGCTATGTGATTATAATCCGGGGTAAGCACATCCACAATTTTTCCTTTGCCTTCATCACCCCACTGAAGGCCCAATAATACATCAACTTTCATATATTCATCATTTTATTATTCATCTGATTGTTTCCTGCAATCAGAACAAAGGCCATAAAAATACAGAGAATGATGCGTAACTGCAAAATCATTCTTACGGCTTATCTCTTCCTGTATCTCATCAACCCTTGAGTCACAAAATTCTATCACTTTGCCGCACTTGGTACAGATAAGGTGATCATGTTTTTTACAATTATACGCTTTTTCATAAGAGGTATGTTTTTGCCCGAATTGATGTTTAATAACAAGATTGGCATCCAATAGCAGTCCAATGGTACTGTAAATAGTCGCCCTGCTAACCCTGTAATTTTGATTTCGCATTTTAATGTAAAGCGACTCAACATCAAAATGCCCATCAATGGAATAAGTCTCTTCGAGAATAGCAAAGCGTTCAGGTGTTTTCCGGTGTCCTGTTTTCTCCAGATAATCGGCAAAGATTCGCTTTACATGTTCATTCTGTTTTGTGGTCATAAAATCAGGTTCTTATTATTTTGAATAAAATTAAATAAAAATAAGTAACTACAAAAAATTATTGGAAAATTTTATCACCACAATTAATAGAATTGCATTTATTACCCCAAAAAACTTTCTACAGTAACATTCAAACTATGCTTTCTCAAGCTCAACAGTAAAATGCCGCATAATGGGTGCTTCCCAGGTAATTTTGTATCCGCTGGAAATCTTTTCCCTTCTGTCATACACATTTTTAAGTGCAGCCGCAATCACATCCATATGATTATTGGTATAAACACGGCGCGGTATAGCAAGACGCAATAATTCCAGGTCAGGATACCGGTTTTTTCGGGTCACCGGGTCACGGTCAGCCAGCAATGTTCCTATTTCAACACCACGGATACCGGCTTCGAGATAAAGTTCTACTCCCAGGGTTTGTGCCTGATATTGTTCTTTGGGCACATTACAAAGCACTTTTTTTGCATCCACAAATACAGCATGTCCGCCAATCGGATACTGTACCGGGATATTATTCTCAATGAGTTTATTGCCAAGATATTCTACCTGTTTGATCCGGGTTTCAAGGTAATTAAATTCAGTGCTTTCATTCAGTCCCACTGCCAGTGCACTCATATCACGACCGGCCATACCGCCGTATGTCACATACCCTTCAAACATAATATTAAATGTTGAGGTCTGCCGGTGAAGCTCTTTATCCCGCATGGCAATAAAACCACCAATGTTCACCAGGCCGTCTTTTTTAGAGCTCATCGTCATCATATCAGCATACTGATACATGTCTCTCACAATTTCTTTTATGCTTTTTTCGGCATAACCCGCTTCACGCAGTTTGATAAAATAAGCATTCTCGGCAAAACGGGCGGAGTCAAACATGGTGGGAATGCCATATTTTTTACTTAATTTATAAACAGCTTTCAGGTTAGCGATACTTACAGGTTGTCCACCACTTGAATTACAGGTAACGGTTACGCATACAAACGGTATTTTTTCTTTCGGATATTTTTTAAAAACAGCCTCAAGCTTGTCCAGGTCAATATTGCCTTTGAACGGATGATCTTTGGTGGTTTCAAATGCTTCATCAATGGTGCAGTCGAGGGCCAGCGCCTTACGGTATTCAATATGCCCTTTGGTGGTATCAAAATGTGAATTCCCGGGAATCACATCACCTTCTTTTATTAACGCACTAAACAAAACATTTTCTGCAGCCCTGCCCTGATGTGTGGGCAAATAATAGGGAAATCCGAGTATGTGGCTAATGCTGTCTTTTAGTTCATAATAAGAACGCGCTCCTGCATAACTTTCATCTCCCATCATAAGTGCAGACCACTGCCGGTCACTCATCGCACCTGTTCCACTGTCGGTAAGCAGATCAATAAAAACCTGATCACTTTTGAGATTAAACAAATTGTAATTTGCTTCTTTTATCCATTGTTGACGCTCTTTCCGTGTACTTTTGCGCAAAGGCTCAACCATTTTTATTTTAAATGATTCTGAAAATGGTAAATTCATAACATTTGTTTTTAAATTCAACTGAAAAAAATAAATTATAAAAATTATAAAAGGGAAGGAAAATCTATCAACAATAAAAACTGTCCCGCTTTTTTATGTTTCGATAAAGCGCTTTTGTGGTAAGTCTTATGTAGAAAAAAGTAAACATATAAGTTATTTTCCTGCAACAAAATTAATAATATCTGCACAATTGACAAATTAATTCACCGGTAAGCAATACTAAAAACCTTATCCATAGCATGATTAATGGGGCATACATTACCCCTGTGATCATTTTTTTCTTTTCATGACAAAAACCATTGTTTATGAATTGTTTGCAATATATTTTTGTCAAATTGAAACCATGTATAATTATATATGCGACTAAATTTAAAAACAAACACTATGGTACATTCTCAATTGTATTTTGCTTGTTTTCTGATGGTTTTTCTGGTTAGCAACAGAGCGGTTAGTGCATTTGATGGTGGGAACAATGAAAATGACAGTACCATTATTGATTACTGGGACATAAACGGTGCCGGCACAATGAATATAAACCAGGGATATTTATCTAACTGGGTAGAAGGAGGCGAAAGTTCCATCAATGCCTCATGGCTGTTAAACCTCAATGCCGATTACGACCATGGCAAAGCATCATGGGACAATGATGCAACCTGGAAGTATGGTGTGATGAAAACAGGAAAAAGTGCTTTCACAAAAAATGAAGATAAGTTTGATTTTACCTCAAAATACGGATACAATGCTTCAAAGAAATGGTATTACTCAGGCTTACTGGACTTAAAATCACAACTGTTTAATGGTTATGATTATCCGAATGACACTGCTCCTGTCTCTGCTTTCATGTCCCCGGGCAATCTTGTAGTTTCAATTGGGATGGATTATCAACCAAATTCCGAATTTAATGTATTCATTTCTCCGTTTTCTGTTAAAACAACAGTGGTATGGGATACAGTGAATGTGGACCCGACAAAATACGGACTGGAAGAAAACCAACGGTTCAAAGGTGAAGTCGGGGGATATGTCACCGCTTCATGGGAAGCCAACCTACATAAGAACATTGTCATGAACAATAAAATTGAACTTTTTTCAAGTTATTTATATAAGCCCCAAAACATTGATGTGAACTGGGAAATGTCAATCGTTTTTAAAGCCACGGAATTAATATCAACAACCATTTCCACCCATGTCATTTATGATGACGATATTGATATTCCCGTGTATAAACCTGTAAATGGAGAAATTGTACAAGACGGGGTAACCAAAGCAATACAATTTAAGGAAATGCTGAGTATAAGCTTTTCCTATAAATTCTAATATCTTGCTTCACCAATGCATTATTCTTATTTAATAACCATTTTTCTGGTAAACTTTTGCGTTGTTGACTTCTATCAAACGTAAATAGAGTCCGGCTATAAAGTTAGAAGACGGAAGACGGAAGTCAGAAGAT